>DASXMJ010000054.1 GCA_036495685.1 Candidatus Binataceae bacterium
CGGGGTGCTAGTAGAGCCACGCTGCGCGGAGGACCAGGAACTGGGTGACTTAAGTACGACTCATTTGCAGATATCCTTAATATAAGTTAGTCTACTTCCCTGATTGGCCCGAAAACCCGAGCTCGTAGCGTCCGCCTGGAATACTGAAGAAGGCAGGATCTATAGATGGCAGCATCAAGTGCACCAACCGTGCGGGCAACAGAAAAATCCGTGATGCTTGCGACCCATCCGCTCGGAGCTTTCTGGGCAACCGCAGTTGGCAAAAAGCTCGTGATGGCGGTGACCGGCGCGATCATGATCGCATTCGTGCTGGCCCACATGCTCGGTAACCTCAAGATTTTCGCCGGCCCCGATGAGATCAACGCCTACTCCCGGGCCTTGCGTACCCTGGGCCAGCCGGAGCTCGGCTACGGCGATGCGCTGTGGATGGTGCGCGTCGTGCTGCTCACCGCCGTGACCCTTCACATCGTCGCCGCGGTGCAGTTGACCCGGCTCAGCTGGAATGCGCGTCCCGTCACCTACCAGTATCGGAAAAGCGTCGAGACTACCTGGGCCGCAAAGACCATGCGCTGGGGCGGTTTGCTGCTCGCCCTGTTCATCGTTTTTCATATCCTTCACTTCACGGTGGGCGCCGTCGGGTTCGCGCCCGGGCAGTACCGCGACCTCCATGTCTACCAGAACGTGGTCGCCGGATTTTCCGTATGGCCGGTGGCAGTGCTTTACATCATCGCGATGGCGGCGCTTTGCCTCCACCTCGACCACGGCATCTGGAGCTTCTTGCAGACTTTCGGTTGGAGCACGACGCGCAACGTCGCGACGCTGCGCGCCATCTCACGGATTATCGCAATCGTGATCTTCGCCGGCTTCGTCTCGGTACCGCTCAGCGTGATGACCGGGTTGGTCCGCTGATGGAAGCCACGACGCTGGATGCCAAGATTCCCTCAGGTCCAATCGAAAGGAAGTGGGACACCTGCCGGTTCGAGATGAAACTGGTAAATCCCGCCAACCGCCGTAAGCACTCCATCATCGTGGTCGGCTCGGGTCTCGCCGGCGCTGCCGGCGCCGCTTCGCTGGGCCAGCAGGGCTATCACGTTGACTGCTTTTCCTATCACGACACTCCGCGGCGCGCTCATTCGATCGCCGCCCAGGGCGGAATCAACGCCGCCAAAAACTATCGCAACGACGGCGACAGCATCTATCGTCTGTTCTACGACACGGTCAAGGGTGGAGATTTCCGTTCGCGCGAAGCAAACGTGTACCGCCTCGCGCAACTGAGTGTGAACATCATCGATCAGTGCGTAGCGCAGGGCGTCCCGTTCGCGCGTGAGTACGGCGGGTTGCTCGACACCCGCTCGTTTGGGGGCGTGCAGGTGTCGCGCACCTTCTACGCCCGCGGACAAACCGGCCAGCAGCTTCTGCTCGGTGCCTACCAGGCGCTTGAGGAGCAGATCGCCGCCGGCAGCGTGCAAATGCATGCGCGCAGCGAGATGCTCGATGTAGTAGTTGTCGATGGCAAAGCGCGCGGCATCGTGACGCGCGATCTGGTGACCGGCGCCATCGAGTGTCACGTCGCCGACGTGGTGGTGCTCGCGACCGGCGGTTATTCCAACGTCTTCAATCTGTCGACCAATGCTAAAGCATCGAATTGCACTGCCATCTGGCGTGCCTATCGTCGCGGCGCGTACTTCGCCAATCCGTGCTTCACGCAGATTCATCCGACCTGCATCCCGCTCACCAGCGAGCATCAGTCCAAGCTCACCCTGATGTCGGAGTCGCTGCGCAATGACGGCCGGGTGTGGGTGCCGAAAAGAAAGGACGACCGGCGCCCACCTAATGAGATTCCGGAAGACGAGCGCGACTACTACCTCGAGCGACGCTACCCGAGCTTTGGCAACCTGGTCCCGCGCGATATTGCATCGCGTGCTGCCAAGGAAATCTGCGACGAGGGCGGCGGAGTGGGACCTTCCGGGCAGGGCGTCTACCTGGACTTTCGCGATGCGATCCAACGCATGGGCCCGGAGGCGGTGCGCGAGAAGTACGGCAACCTGTTCGAAATTTACGAAAAGATCACCGGCGAGGATGCGTACCGGGTGCCGATGCGCATTTACCCCGCGCCGCACTACACCATGGGCGGCTTGTGGGTCGATTACCACCTGATGTCGAACGTCCCCGGGCTGTTCGTGGCGGGCGAGGCGAATTTCTCGGATCACGGCGCAAATCGGCTGGGCGCCAGCGCCTTGATGCAGGGCCTCGCCGACGGCTACTTCATTATTCCTGCGACGGTGCCAAGTTACCTCGCGTCCAACCCGCTCCCCGCGCTGGACGCTTCGCACCCGGCCTTTCAGTCGGTGCGTGACGATGTCGACCAGCGTGTCGCTAGGTTGCTCGGCATCAATGGCACACGCAGTGCGGATTCTTACCTTCGTCAGCTCGGCAAGATTGTCTGGGACGATTGCGGAATGACGCGCTCGGAAGCCAGCATCCGGCACGCACTCGGCGAAATTACCAAACTGCACGAGGAGTTCTGGCGTGACCTCCGCGTGCTCGGGACCGGCGAAGAGCTCAACCAATCGCTGGAGAAAGCGGGGCGAGTCGCAGATTTCTTCGAACTGGCCGAGTTGCTGTGCATGGATGCACTGCACCGAAGGGAATCCTGTGGGGGTCATTTCCGCACCGAGAGCCAGACCTCCGAAGGCGAGGCGTTGCGCGATGATGCCCACTTCTCCTATTGCGCGGCGTGGGAATACAAGGGCGGCGATGGCGCCGCGCCTGCGCTGCACAAGGAGCCGCTGGTGTTCGAGTACGTGCATCTAGCGCAACGGAGCTACAAGTAGTCATGAACCTGCATCTCAGAATCTGGCGCCAGCTCAAGTCCACTGCCCCCGGCGAGTTCAGGGACTACCAGGTAAAAAATATCGCTCCCGACCTTTCCTTCCTGGAGATGCTCGATGCGCTCAACGAAGACCTGAGCGCGCAGGGCGAGCCCCCGGTGGCGTTCGAACACGATTGCCGCGAGGGCATCTGCGGTTCGTGCGGATTTCTAATCAATGGGGTCGCGCATGGCGGCCAGCGCGGCACGACCGTGTGCCAGCTCTCGATGCGATTCTTCAAGGATGGGGACCGTCTGATCCTGGAACCGTGGCGCGCCGCAGCGTTCCCAGTCATCAGAGATCTGGTGGTCGACCGCTCCGCCTTTGACCGCATCGTCCAGGCCGGCGGCTTCATCAGCGCGCCTACCGGAAGTGCCCCCGATGCCAACGCGATTCTGGTTCCCAAGGAAGCCGCGGATACATCATTCGATGCCGCCGCGTGCATAGGGTGCGGCGCCTGCGTCGCGGCGTGCCCAAACGCCGCGGCCATGCTTTTCACCGCGGCCAAACTGACCCACCTCAACCAGTTGCCCCAAGGTCAGCCTCAACGCGATCACCGCAGCCTGAGCATGGTTGCAGCGATGTCGCGTGAGGGGTTCGGCAGTTGCACCAACCATGGCGAATGCGAAGCCGTCTGCCCCAAGGAGATACCCCTGGAGTTCATCGGGGACATGAATCGCGACCTGATCCGCGCCAGCTGGCGTCGCCGCCGCGAGCCACTACCTGTCCCGTCGGCGGAATCTCCGAGCAATCGAGGATCTTGAAGCGTCTGTCCTCACCGCGCCACCCACAACGTGAGCTCCGCGCGCGGTATGCTCAGCGCATTGGAGAGTGCGGAGGTATTGCGCTCTTCGAGACAGGCGAACGACAATTCTTTGAGCTCCGCATGGTCGAACCTGACGATGACGCAATTGCTAAAGTGGCTGCGCTAGTTGACACTGGGAAAGGATCGCTGCGGCGACTTAAGATTGCTTCATAAGCAGATCCGCTAGTATAAGACTCACTTTCAGGAAGTCCATTCAGGGAGATCACCCATGGCTCGGAGAAAAATTGCCTTCATCGGCGCCGGCAACGTGGGCGCCACCTGTGCGCACCTGTGTTTCCTGCGCGAACTCGGCAATATTGTCTTGTATGACATCATCGACGGCCTGCCCCAGGGCAAAGCGCTCGATATGGCCGAGAGTGCGCCCGTGCTGGGCATCGATGCCGAGGTAGTCGGTAGTACCGATATCAAGGATATCGAAGGCGCCGATTGCTGCGTTGTTACGTCGGGGTCGCCGCGCAAGCCCGGGATGAGCCGCGACGATCTTCTTAAGATAAACGCCAAGGTCATGACTGACGTCGGTGCAGCAATCAAGCGGCACGCCCCCAACGCTTTCGTGATAGCGGTGACAAATCCTCTTGATGCCATGGTTACCCAGCTAAAGCGCACAACCGGCTTCCCCAAGCATCAAATCGTCGGACAAGCCGGCGTGCTCGACTCCGCGCGCTATCGAACTTTCCTGGGTATGGAGCTCAAGGTGTCGGTCGAGAGCATTAACGCGATGGTGCTCGGCGGACACGGCGACGACATGGTGCCGGTCCGCAGCTACACCACCGTTGGCGGCATACCGGTCGAACGCCTCATCACGGCCAAGCGCCTGGATGAGATCGA
Organism: Candidatus Binataceae bacterium; assembly: GCA_036495685.1. NCBI lineage: Bacteria > Candidatus Binatota > Binatia (SeqCode) > Binatales (SeqCode) > Binataceae (SeqCode) > Binataceae bacterium (SeqCode). The sequence continues at coordinate 4,525 of DASXMJ010000054.1, forward strand.
AGTCCGCACGCGCAACGGCGGCGGCGAAATCGTGAATTTGATGAAAACCTCGTCCTACTACGCGGCGGGAACTGCGGTATTCAAGATGGTCGAGGCATACATGCTCGATAAGAATGAACTGATGCCGTGTGCCGCGTATCTGGAAGGCGAGTACGGTGTCAAAGGGGTCTTCGCGGGGGTTCCGGTGGTGATCGGTGCCGGGGGGGTTGAACGGGTGGTCGAGATTCAGCTCACCGCCGGGGAAAAGAAGGCATTCGACAGTTCAGTCGCCCACGTGCAGGAACTCGTTGCTGCAATGGACAAGGTTATCGCGCAGGGTAACTGACCCGGAAGTTATCAAACATGAACATCCACGAATTTCAGGCCAAGCAAATCCTCGGACGCTTTGGCGCGCCAGTACCGAAGGGACAACCCGCTTCGACTCCCGACGAAGCCGCCGACGCTTTCAGGGCGCTGGGTCAGCCGCGAGCGGTCGTCAAGGCCCAGATTCACGCGGGCGGACGCGGCAAGGCCGGTGGCGTGAAACTGCTTTCCTCCGCCCAAGAAGCAAAAGACTTCACGGCCCAGCTTCTCGGTAAGACGCTGGTGACCCACCAGACCGGACCGCAGGGGAGGGTGGTGCGGCGCGTCTATGTCGAAGAAGCGAGCGACGTCGCGCGCGAGCTCTATCTTGGAATGCTGGTCGATCGCAAAGCCGGCATGGTCTCCGTAATCGCTAGCACCGAGGGCGGCATGGATATCGAGGAAGTCGCTGCCAAGACTCCCGAAAAAATCATCACCGAACCACTCGATCCTCTCCTCGGCGTGTCGCCTTTCCTCGGCAGAAAGATCGCATTCGCTCTAGGCCTCAGAGACAAGCAGGTTAATCAGTTTGCCGCGCTGCTCGGGTCGATTTACAAGGCGTTCCTAGAAACCGACGCCTCACTGGTTGAGATCAACCCCCTCGTGGTGACCAAGGATGGTCGAGTGCTGTGCCTCGACGCGAAAATGTCCTTCGACGACAACGGGCTCTTCCGTCATCCGGATATCCGCGAGCTGCGCGATCCGAACGAGGAAGACCCCGACGAGACCGAAGCCGCAAAGTACGATCTGAGTTACGTGCATCTCGATGGAAATATTGGGTGCATGGTGAACGGTGCAGGCCTTGCGATGGCCACCATGGATATCGTCAAGGTCTTCGGTGCCGAACCCGCCAACTTCCTCGATGTCGGCGGCGGCGCTAACACCGAGAAGGTTGCTGCCGCGTTTCGCATCCTCCTTTCTGACCAACGGGTTAAAGGTGTCCTGATCAACATCTTTGGGGGCATCATGCGCTGCGACGTGCTGGCACAGGGCGTGGTGGAAGCAGCCAGGCAGGTAAACCTGAACGTCCCTCTGGTAGTCAGGATGGAAGGAACCAACGTCGAGCAAGGTAAGAAGATTCTTGCCGAGTCGGGCATCAAGGTGATTCCGGCATCCGACATGGCCGATGCTGCGCGACGTATCACACAAGCGATCAAGGCCTAGGAATCGCAATGAGCATTCTCGTCAACAAAAACACTCGGGTCCTCACCCAGGGCATCACCGGAGCGACCGGCCAGCTTCACACCCGAGCGTGCAAGGAATACGGCACCCAGATGGTCGGTGGTGTGGTTCCCGGAAAGGGCGGTACCGATTTCGAGGGCATTCCGATCTTCAACACGGTCGAAGAGGCGCGCAACGCGACCGACGCCAACGCGACGGTGAGTTACGTTCCTCCTCCGTTCGCCGCGGATGCGATCGTGGAGGCGGCGGCGGCAGGAATCGAGCTCATCATCTGCATTACGGAGGGCGTGCCAGTCCTCGACATGGTCAAGGTCAAGGCGTATCTGGCCGGCACCCGCTCACGCCTGATCGGTCCGAACTGCCCGGGAATCATCACCCCGGGCGAGTGCAAAATCGGCATTATGCCGGGCTACATCCACAAGCCCGGTGACATCGGCGTCGTCTCACGCTCAGGAACTCTCACCTACGAGGCGGTTTACCAGCTGACTCAACTGGGCCTCGGTCAATCGACCTGCATCGGTATTGGTGGTGATCCGATTGTCGGGACCACCCACATCGATGCGTTGAAACTGTTCAACGAAGACCCCCAGACCCGCGCAGTTATCATGATCGGCGAAATCGGCGGAACCGCCGAAGAGGAGGCGGCGCAATATATAAAGCAGAACTTTAAGAAGCCCGTAGTCGCGTTCATCGCCGGGCAAACCGCTCCCAAAGGCCGGCGCATGGGGCATGCCGGTGCGATCATCTCGGGGGGAAGTGGAACCGCCGCGGATAAAATCGCCGCGCTCAGGGCTGCCGGAATCTCAGTCGCGATGAGCCCCGCCGAACTCGGCATCACCATGAAGCAGGTGCTCGAAGGAAAGACGGCCCACCAGTAGTCAGCTTGGCTGACCTGACGTCTGGTGCCGGTGCGGGAAGAGCGGGGTGGGGTAAATCACAGTTAATCCGCGCTGCCTATGAAATCCTCCTAGATTTAACGGGAGCGAATTAAATGGAACGAACCCTAGCGATCGTAAAACCCGATGCCGTCCAACGTGGCCTCGCCGGCGAAATTCTCAAACGCATCGAAGCGCAGGGGCTCGCGGTAAGCGCGGTAAAGAAGCTCCACCTGACTCGCGCGCAGGCGGAACGGTTCTATGAGGTTCACAAGGACCGGGCGTTCTACCAAACGCTGTGCGACTACATGACCTCGGGCCCAGTCGTTATAGCGGTGCTGTCCGGCGAGCAAGCTATCACCCGGTGGCGAACAGTTATGGGTGCCACCGACCCGGCCAAAGCCGCAGCCGGCACCATCCGCAAAGACCTGGGAGTAGACGTCGAAAAAAACGCGGTACACGGCTCCGACGCTCCAGAAACCGCCGCGCGCGAAATAGCCTTCTTCTTTAGCGCCATCGAACTTCTGACCTAACCGATTGGGTCCGCGTTTGGGAAATTGGAGGCGGGCTGGAGCGCGGAGATTTCAAGCATTGCCCCCTGGCGGCGACTCGACGGGTAGCCACGGGTTCGACCTAAGCCTGCTTTGATCCGCGGTTTTCCGATAAAATCCCGCACGTGACCGAAGCAATCGCAGCTGCTCGCGGAGAGGACACCGGATTAAACGCGCTGCGCGACCTGCGGGATCTCTCACTCGAGGAACTGGAAGAAACCGTGGTCGCTGCCGGCGAGCGGGCGTATCGGGCCCGTCAGATTGCGCATTGGCTGTATCGCCGCAACGTGGACTCCATCGATGCAATGCACGATTTGCCGGCAGCGCTGCGAGCTTTCCTCAACCATCGCTTTAGACTCCCACCGGCTCTGGTTGCGACGGTGCGTCGGTCCAGCGATGGCACCCGCAAACTCCTTGTACGTCTAACCGACGGCGAGGAAATCGAAACGGTCATTATTCCCGCTGGCAATCGCATTACCCTCTGCATGTCTTCCCAAGTTGGTTGCGCCATGCGTTGTGCGTTCTGCGCAACCGCGCGCATGGGGCTGCATCGAAACCTCAGCACCGGCGAGATCGTCAGTCAGATTGGCGCGGCTCGCCAGGAGCTTGGCGCCGACGAGATCCTCACCAACTATGTTTTCATGGGCATGGGTGAGCCGCTGGCGAACTATCCGCGCCTGTCGCAGGCGCTGAAAATCATGACCGCGCCCTGGGGAATGACGATCTCGCCGCGAAGAATCACGGTTTCTACGGTGGGTTTGCCGCCGACTATGGCTCGCTTGCTGGCTGAAACCTCGGTCAATCTGGCTGTGTCGCTGCATGCCACAACGGACGAGGTCCGCAATCGCCTGGCGCCGATCAACCAACGTTATCCGCTAGCGCAACTGATCGAGGCTTGCTCGCGGCTGCCCCTTCGGCGCCGCAGTCGAGTCACCTTCGAGTACGTGATGCTCGCGGGAGTGAACGACTCGCCCGCCGACGCGAGCCGCCTAGTCAAGTTGCTGGCGCCGGTTCGGGCCAAAGTGAATTTGATCTGCTTCAACTCGTTTTCAGGATCCGGCTTTCAGGCAAGCTCGCGTTCCACCCTGGAGGCCTTTCAAGCCATTCTGCATAAAGGTAACTTGACGGCTACCATTCGCGAGAGCAGGGGACGCGACATTGCGGCCGCGTGCGGGCAGCTCTACGCAGAGCCTCATACAGAGACCTTAAGCCAATAGTCAATCTCAAGGACGGCTCCGCAGCGCGCGGCGACTGACTCCGCAGAGATCGGAAGGATAGATGACCACAACCACAATCGGCGTGATCGGAGGAAGCGGCTTTTATCAGATGCCCGCGCTGGAGCGGGTCGAGCAGATCGAAATCGACACGCCCTTTGGCAAACCTTCGGATCCGTTCTTGCGGGGCCGCATCGGGGACGCCGAAGTCATATTTCTCTCGCGCCACGGCAAGGGTCATCGCATCTTGCCCAGCGAGATAAACTTTCGCGCCAATATCTTCGGAATGAAGACGCTCGGCGCGCAGTACCTGGTATCGGTCAGTACCGCGGGCAGCTTGAGAGAGCGGATCAAACCGGGCGAGATGGTGGTTCCCGATCAGTTTATCGATCACACTTGGCGACGCCCCAGCACCTTCTTCGGCAACGGCATCGTCGTGCATGTTTCGCTCGCCGATCCGGTCTGTCGGCAGCTGTGCTCGGCCCTCGCCGCGGCGGCGCGCGGGGCCGGCGCAACGACCCATGAGGGAGGGACGTATCTCTGCATCGAGGGCCCACAATTCTCTTCGCGCGCCGAATCACACCTCTATCGTTCCTGGAACGCCGACGTGATCAGCATGACCGCAATGCAGGAAGCGCGGCTCGCGCGCGAAGCTGAGCTTTGCTACGCAGTCCTGGCCCTCGTGACCGACTACGATTGCTGGCATGAGAGCGTCGCCGCGGTCGACATCGGAGAGATCTTGCGAGTCATGCGCCTCAACGTCGAAACCGCCCAGCAAGCGGTGGCCGGGCTCGCGCGGATCATCGCCGCCCGCGAGCGAACCTGCCCTTGCTCCAGCGCGCTGGAGGGCACCATTATCACCGACCGAAGCGTTATCCCCCCGCGACTCGTCGAGGATCTTCGGCCTTTAATCGGCAAGTACCTGAAATAGCTTTCTCGCTTGATGAAACGATAGGAGCACTCGATGAGCATCGTGGTTGTAGGATTCTTGGCGTATGACACGGTCGAAACCGCTGCCGGCAAGGTTGAGGAAGTCATGGGGGGCGGCGGCAGCTATTTTTCAGTGGCGGCAAGGTTCTTTTCGCCGGTTAGCATCGTTGCGGTGGTGGGCATGGACTTCCGGCAGAGTGATCTTACGTTCTTCAGCGAGCGGGGGATCGACATTCGGGGAGTGGTGACGCGCGAGGGAAAGACCACGCGCTGGCATGGCCGCTATCACGAGGACCTGAACAGGCGCGACACGATCAAGCTTTCGCTCAACGTGCTCGAAAATTTTACGCCCGAGTTATTGCCCGATCAGCGCCGCGCCGACTACGCGTATTTGGCGCCCAACGATCCAGATCTGCAGGAACACGTGCTCGATCAACTGCAGAGCCCCAAGCTGGTGGCGGCGGACCTCTACGATTACTGGATCGAAAACACTCGAGAGGGATTGGCCCGCGTCCTTCCCCGCATTCAGATCCTGCTGTGCAGTGATGGCGAGGCTCGCCTGCTGACCGGGGAGCACAATCTCGTTAAAGCCGGGCGCGCGATCCTGAAGATGGGTCCTGAAACAGTGCTCATCAAGCGCGGCGAATACGGGGTCCTCCAATTCAGCAAAGCGGGGATGTTCGCCGTGCCCGCCTATCCACTCGAAGATGTCGTCGATCCAACCGGAGCCGGGGATACTTTCGCCGGCGGGTTGATGGGATTCCTGGCGCGCCATGGCCGGATGAGCGAATCCATTCTCCGTACCGCAGTCGTTTACGGGAGCGTGATGGGCTCCTTTGTCGTTGAGGACTTTTCCCTCCAGCGCCTCGAGAAACTCACCTGGGAGGAAATCGAAAAGCGCTACCGCGCCTTCGTCGAGCTAACCGACTCGCATCACGCGCGATGGATCTCTCAATAGTCGTCCCGCTTTTTAACGAGCGCGACAACCTGACTCCGCTCCACGCGGAGCTCGCGCGTACCCTCGCCGAGCTGGGACGGCCTTACGAGGTATTGTTTATCGACGACGGTTCCGACGACGGCAGTCTGGAAGTGCTGCGCACGATTGCCGGGACTGACTCGCGGGTCCGGGTAATCCGGCTGGCACGCAACTCGGGGCAGACCGCGGCACTCGCCTGCGGGTTTGCGCGCGCGCGCGGTGAGATGGTCGTAGCGCTAGACGCTGACGGCGAAAATGACCCGGCCGATATTCCCAAGCTGCTCGCTGCTCTGACCGACGGTTATGACCTGGTCAGCGGATGGAGAACCGGACGCTGGGGGCAGGCGGCGCTGTCGCGGCGGTTGCCGTCGATCGCGGCGAACGCGCTGATTTCTCGCATTACCGGCGTCCGCCTGCACGACTACGGATGCACCTTGAAGGCCTATCGCGGCGACCTGGCGCGAGGGTTGCGCCTGTACGGCGAAATGCACCGCTTCGTGCCCGCCATCGCTGCGGAGCAGGGTGCGCGCATCACCGAGGTCGAAGTCGGCTTCCGCCCGCGCACCTCCGGGGCCTCGAAGTACGGCGTGGGGCGCGGTCTGCGGACGCTGCTTGACCTGATAACGGTCAAGTTCCTGTCCGGATATTCAACCCGGCCGATCCAGGTCTTCGGCACGATCGGCTTCGTTCTCGGTGCGCTGGGTTCATTGTGGACCGCATGGCTGGTGTTCGAGAAAGTGGTTTTGGGTCATAACCTCGGCGACCGGCCGGCGCTGTTACTGGCGGTTTTGCTGGTGGTGGTTGGAGTACAATTCGTGAGCATCGGACTGCTTGGCGAAATGCTGGCGCGAACCTATCACGAATCGCAAGGCAAACAGACCTACGTGATCAAAGAGGAATTCTAGGGCGCATGAATATCGCAGTGGTAGGAACCGGCTACGTGGGATTGGTAAGTGGCACTTGCTACGCCGAGAACGGCAACGATGTCGCGTGTGTGGATATCGATTCCCGGCGTATCTCCGCACTCACGGAAGGTAAGATTCCAATCTACGAACCCGGTCTGGCGGAACTGGTGCGCCGCAATCTGAACGAAGGCCGCATCCATTTTTCGCTCGATGTTCGTGGAGCGATCGGGCAATCGATAGTCACGTTTGTTGCGGTGGGAACACCGATGGGGCAGTCCGGGGCGGCCGACTTATCCAGCGTGTTCAGTGTCGCAGAGGAAATCGCCAAAGCGGCCCAGGGCTATCACGTTGTGGCGATCAAGAGCACAGTCCCGGTTGGCACCAATGACCAGGTAAAAGACCTCCTGGTGCGGCTGGGCCGGGCGGATATCGATGTCTGCTCGGTCCCGGAGTTCCTCAAAGAAGGGTCGGCGGTGGAAGATTTCATGCGCCCCGACCGGGTGATCATCGGTAGCCGGTCCGATCGCGCGACCGCTATCTTAAAGGACATTCACTCGCCCTTTGTGCGCACCGACAATCCTATCCTGGTGATGGATCCGAAGTCCGCGGAGTTGTCCAAGTACGCGGCGAACTCGTTTCTCGCGGTCCGAATTTCCTTCATCAATCAGATGGCCAATCTTTGCGAAACGGTTGGTGCGGACATCAACGCCGTACGCCGCGGGATGGGTTCCGACCGCAGAATTGGATCGCAGTTTCTTTTCCCCGGCATCGGCTACGGCGGGTCGTGCTTCCCTAAGGACGTCCAGGCGCTCATCCATACCGCCGACCAGAAGCAACAGGATTGCTCGCTGCTCAAAGCGGCTGAGAGTGTGAATCTGCAGCAGAAACGGTTGCTGCCAAAGCGAGTTACAGAACATTTCGGCAACGACCTGAGCGGGCGCAGTTTTGCGATTTGGGGACTCGCCTTCAAGCCGCGCACTGACGATATGCGCGAGGCCCCCTCACTGGTGGTGATTGAAGAGTTGCTCGCGCGCGGCGCTAAAGTCCGGGTTCACGATCCGGAAGCGCTGGAAAGCGCCCGCAAGCTGCTCAATTCCAAAGTCAGTTTTCACAAGACTAACTATGAGGCCCTCAAGGGCGCGGATGCCTTGCTCATCTGCACCGAATGGAACGAATTTCGACGACCCAACTTCCAACGCATCAAGGCCGAACTCAAGCAGCCCGTGATATTCGACGGCCGCAACCTGTATGATCCCGAACTAATGAAGGCGTTGGAGATCCGCTACTACTCGGTGGGAAGGCCGGCGGTCTGATGGCTATGCGCATACTGGTCACCGGCGGCGCGGGATTTATCGGCTCTAGCACGGTTGATGCCCTGGTCAATGTGGGCGCGGGGGAGATTGCGGTGCTGGACGATCTTTCCGCAGGAAAGTGCGAGCAACTTAATGCCAAGGCACGCCTTTACCAGGCCAATTTGTGCGACGCAGCCGCCGTCCAGGACGTCATGGCGCGCGAGCGGCCCGAGGTCATCTATCATCTCGCGGCGCAGATGGATGTGCGCCGCTCGGTTGCCGATCCTGCCTTCGATGCGCAAGTTAACCTGGTCGGGTTTCTCAACCTGATGGAAGCCGGACGTCAGCACGGCCTAAAACGCTGCGTCGTTTCCTCCACCGGGGGAGCGATATACGGCGAACAGGAAACCTTCCCCTGCGACGAGGACCATCCGTGCCGCCCGTTGAGCCCCTATGGCATCGCCAAGCTTGCGACCGAGAAATATCTGTTTTTCTACCGAGCCCAATACGGGATCGATTACCTCGCACTGCGCTACGCCAACGTCTATGGACCACGGCAGGACCCACATGGGGAGGCGGGGGTGGTGGCGATCTTCTGCGGACGCATGCTCGAGGGCCAGCGCTGCACGATCTTCGGCGACGGGAAGCAAACCCGCGACTACACCTACGTAGGCGACGTGGTGCGCGCCAATCTCTACGCCCTGACGTCGAAGGCCTCGGGTCTCGCGCTCAACATCGGCACCGGCCGCGAGACCAGCGTCAACGAGTTGTATACGGCGCTGGCTCAAGTCGCCGGCGAAGCGCCGCTGGCGCAACATGCCGAGGCGCGTCCCGGCGAGCAGCTGCGCTCGGTGATATCGCCAGGGCGTGCGGCGGCGGAGCTGGGCTGGAAACCGGAAGTCGGGCTCGCCGAAGGATTGGAGCGGACCTTTAGCTATTTTCGCGATGCGCGCGGTCGCGGGCGTTAACATGACCGACGCGGCTTCGATTCGCAATTTCAGTATCATTGCGCATATCGACCATGGCAAATCGACCCTGGCCGACAGGCTCCTGGAGCGCACCGGTGCGCTCTCCAAGCGCGAGTTGAAGGAGCAATTCCTGGACTCCATGGACCTCGAGCGCGAGCGCGGTATCACCATCAAGGCGCGCTCGGTCCGCCTCAACTATCAATCGCACGATGGGCAAAACTACGTTCTCAACCTCATCGACACCCCCGGCCATGTCGACTTCGCCTACGAAGTGTCCCGCAGCCTGGCGGCCTGCGAAGGCGCACTGCTGGTGGTAGACGCGAGCCAGGGGGTGGAAGCACAGACCCTGGCCAATGTCTACCTGGCTATCGATCACGGTCTGGAGATTATCCCGGTCATCAACAAAATCGATCTCCCCAGCGCCGATGTCGACCGCACCCGAGAGCAGATTGAAAAAATTGTCGGCCTGGCTGCATCGGACGCGATACTAACTAGTGCCAAGGAAGGGGTCGGCATCGACGGCGTACTCGAAGCGATCGTCGCGCGAATTCCTGCGCCGCGGGTGGAAACCGACGCACCGCTGCGCGCGCTGATCTTCGACAGTTGGTACGACAGCTACGAGGGGGCGATCGGATTGGTACGGGTGTTCGGCGGAGAGTTGCGCCGAGGGATGGGCGTGCGCCTGATGGCAACCGACAAAACCGGAGAGGTGATGCGCCTGGGGCATTTCACCCCTCACGAGCATCAGGTCGATTCGCTTGGCCCCGGTGAGGTCGGATTCGTGGTCCCCGGCATCAAAGACGTTGGCGATATGCGGGTGGGGGATACGGTTACCGACGCAGCGAAACCTGCCTCGCAGCCGCTGCCGGGCTTCAAGGAACTCAAGCCGATGGTGTTTGCGGGTCTCTATCCGACGGAGGCCAATCAATACGGAGCGTTGCGCGATGCCATCGAAAAGCTCCGGCTCAACGATGCCTCCCTGGTCTGTGAGCCCGAAACCTCGCAAGCATTGGGATTCGGATTCCGCGCTGGCTTCCTTGGGCTACTGCACATGGAAATCGCACAGGAAAGGCTCGAGCGCGAGTTTGATATAAACCTCATCGTTACCGCGCCCACCGTCGCGTACCAGGTGCGGACCACGGCGGGGGAGACCGTGCTCGTCGATAACCCGACGCTGCTGCCGGCCGAGAACAGTCTCGAGGCTATCGAGGAACCCTTCATTCTCTCCTCCATCCATATGCCCGAGGAATTCCTCGGCGCGGTGATGAATCTCTGCGAAGAACGCCGCGGTGTCCAACGCGATATGCGTTTTGTAGGCGACAAGCGGGTGATCCTCCACTACGAGCTTCCCCTAGCGGAGATCGTTTTCGACTTCTACGATCGCCTCAAATCCGTAAGCCGTGGCTACGCGTCGCTCGATTACGAGTTTCTGGACTTCCGGGCCGGGCCTCTGGTTAAATTGGACATTCGAATCAATGGCGAGGTAGTCGACGCTCTGTCGGTCATCGTGCATCGTGACAAGGCCTACGAGCGTGGCAGGGCTTTGTGCGAGAAGATGCGCGAGCTGATTCCCCGCCAGATGTTCGAAGTAGCCATCCAGGCCGCCATCGGAGCGAAGATTATTGCGCGCGAGTCGGTCAAGCCGCTGCGAAAAAATGTCACTGCCAAATGCTATGGCGGCGACGTCACGCGCAAACGCAAGCTGCTCGAAAAACAAAAGGAAGGCAAAAAGCGCATGAAGCAGGTCGGAAGGGTTGAGATTCCGCAGGAAGCCTTTCTGGCCTTGCTGAAGGTGGGCGAGTGACGCCGCCCGTGGAAGATCCCGGGAGGGTACTCGCGTCGTCCGAGCAGCCTCCGGCTGACGACACCTTGCAAGTCGCCGCGTGGCCGAGGAAATCGGTCGCGCGTGAGTATCTCGAGGCGGTGCTAATCGCGCTGGCTCTCGCGCTGGTCATTCGCACCTTCTTCATACAGGCGTACATGATCCCCTCGGGTTCCATGGAACCGACGTTGCTGATCGGCGATCACATCCTGGTGAGCAAGCTGGCTTATGGGATCAGGCTGCCCGATTCGATTTTTGGCCTGCACCTCGTCGGCTTGCCACTCGGACGATACCTGGTGCACTTCGGAAATATCCACCGCGGTGATGTAATCGTCTTCGTTCATCCACAGGAGCGCGATAAGGATCTGATCAAGCGGGTGATCGGCCTCCCCGGCGACAAGGTCCAGATAAAAACTGGCCGGGTATGGCTTAACGGCAGTCCCATCAACGATCCACATGCGCACCTCGAGGTCCCCGATGGGCAGCGCTTCGAAGTTCCGCGCGACAACTTTGGCTTCATGGACGCCAGCGGAGCCATCGTTGGTCCGCTCGAAGTCCCCGCGGGGCGCCTATTTGTGATGGGGGACAACCGCGATCATAGCGAAGATAGCAGGTATTGGGGATTTGCCGACCAGAACGACGTGGAAGGGCGGGCGCTGGTGATTTACTGGTCTTGGGACGGTGACGCAAGCGGGCTGTTGCCAATTCGATGGTCGCGCTTCGGCAGATCGCTCAGTGAGTAAGAAGATCGGAAGGGGTCGGGCGTGGCACAACCAGTGCGAGAGCTGAAGTCGACGGAACCGCCGCGCGCGAGTACCGGTTCCGCGTCCCCACGACAGAAATCGGCGGCGCGCGAATATGCCGAAGCGCTCGCAATAGCCCTGGTACTTGCGATCTTTATTCGCACGTTTTTTATCCAGGCGTACAAAATTCCCTCAGGCTCCATGGAGCCGACCCTGCTCATCGGCGACCATATTCTGGTCAACAAGATGATCTATGGGGTCCGCATGCCGGACTCTATTTTAGGCCTGGAAATCCCGGGACTGCCGTACGGACAGTACCTGGTGCATTTCGAGGCGATCCATCGTAGCGACGTGGTGGTGTTCGTTTTTCCTCCCGACCGCACCAAGGATTTCATAAAACGCGTCATTGGGCTGCCGGGCGACACCATCCAGGTGAAGAACGGACACGTATGGCTCAACGGTCAGAGGATGGATGATCCCCATGGGCATTTCGAGGTTGCCGACGGGGACCGCTCGCCCATCTCACCGCGCGACAACTTCGGTCCGGTTCAGGTGCCCTCTGGAAAAATCTTTGTGATGGGGGATAATCGCGACCGCAGTTACGATAGCCGGTTCTGGGGGTTTGTCGATAAAAACGACGTTGAGGGTAAGGCGCTGATAATTTACTGGTCGTGGGACAGCGATCACGAGGGCTTGCTGCCGGTGCGCTGGTCACGCTTCGGGATGATCGTTCATTGACGGACGGAAGGAGGCTTGAGTGGCCGACCAAGCAGCGGACCGATTAGGAACGATGCTCGAAGAACTGGGGGTGCGGTTCGAGTTGGTGATTGAAGCGGTAACCGGGTTTGGCGGCCGCATCGACTCGCTGCGCCAGGAACTGCTCGGGCAGTTTGCGGAAGTCGGGGGACAGATTCGTTTCCTTTCCGACCAAATTGCGGAAAATCGCCGCGGCCTGGGCGTGCTCAGGTCGGACCTCGGCGCGGAGATGGTGCGGCTTGGTGAAACACTCGGTCGTACCCGCGTGGAATTCCGCGAACAGCTCAGCGCCGAAGCTACGCGCACCGTCGATACCACGGCCGCGCGCCTCACCACCGGCGCCGCCGCCGCCCAGGAGCAGGCGCAGCGCAATGCACAAACGATTGAGCACGAACTGGTGCGCGAAATGGCCGAAAGCGCCAAAGCATTGAAACGCGAACTTGCGTTGTCAGCCGAATCGACCACCAAGAAGCTAGCTATCGAACTCAACAAAACCAACAAAGCCCTGCTAAGCCTGGTACAAAAGTTTGATCGTTTCGACGATCGGATCACCATTCAGACCAGGGATCAGGACCAGCGCTTGAAAAAGCTGGAGCGCAAGAAGAGCGCCTGACCGTTCCACCGCGCCCGCCCCTTGACCCGAAGATCGCGCGCGGTTACAAAAGAAGTAACCTTTAATCCGCTACTGAGATAGCGGGAAGGTTGCACAGATGAATCACCTTTGCATTCAGCCTGGCTGCACCCGCAGTCGGGTTTTTTTTCGCGCGCGGCGATGAGCACCAAGCCGCAAATCGCCCTCGACGCTACCGCGGTCGCGCGTTCCATCAAGCGGATCGCGCATGAAATCGGGGAGCGCCACGGCGGCGCCCAAAACCTCGCACTCATCGGCATCGTGCGGCGTGGCGCCCGCTTGGCCGAGCGGCTCGCGGCCGAACTCGACGCGAACGGCGCGGGTAGCATCGCGGTCGGCACACTTGACATCTCTTCGTATCGCGACGACGGCAAAGGCAGCCCTGGAGATCCTCGGCTGCTCGGTCGCGATATTCCTTTTTCACTGGACCGGAAGCGGGTCGTGCTGGTCGACGATGTTCTCTACACAGGGCGCACCGTGCGCGCTGCCCTTGACGCGCTCGCTGACCTGGGGCGCGCAGAGTCGATTCAACTGGCCGTATTGGTGGACCGCGGTGAGCACGAGCTGCCCATTCGCGCGGACTACGTGGGCAAAAATATCAGGGCGCCGGAAGGCCAGCGCGTATACGTACGCCTGGCCGAGGTGGATGGTGCCGATGCAGTCGTGATCGGAAACGGAAAGTGACGCGCGGCGCGCAAGGTTGATGACCCGACTTGACAAAACCGACCTGGTATCGATCGACGATCTCACGCTGCCCGAGATCGAGCGGGTCTTCACGCTCGCGGACGAATTTGCCGAAGCGCTCGCGCGCGGCACGAGCCTCGCGCTCGCCAACGGTTTGATCATGGCGACGCTGTTCTACGAGCCATCGACGCGAACTCGCTTGAGCTTCGAATCGGCCATGCACCGGCTCGGCGGTGCGGTCATCAGCTCTGCCGATATGCGTGCGAGTTCCGCCGTCAAAGGGGAGAGTCTGGCCGACACGGTACGCATTGTAAGTGCCTACGCCGACCTCATCGTGCTGCGCCATCCACAGGACGGTGCCGCGCGGGTCGCGGCAGAGTATGCGCCGTGTCCGGTGCTCAACGCCGGAGACGGCAGTCGCGAGCATCCGACCCAAACCCTCTGCGATTTGTTTGTCCTGCGCCGCAAGAAGAAGAAGCTCAAAGGGCTCACGGTCGCGCTGTGCGGCGACCTGAAGTTCGGCCGCACCGTCCATTCCCTGATTTACGCGCTAGCCCGTTTCGGCGCGAACATCGTCGCGGTTCCGACCAGCGGGATGGACGTGCCGGCTTATGTCCTGGAGCGCCTGGCCGCGGAACGCAACTACAGCTTCTCCACGGTAACCATGGATGAGCTGAAATCGCTCGCCGGTGGACTCGACGCGCTGTATCTGACTCCCAGCGCTCCGCATCAGATGGCCCTTTTCACCGGCGACCTTGCACTCCACAAAGCGCCCGCGGGCGAGGCGCCGGCTTCGCTGGACGCCTTCTACGTTACCCGGCTGCAGAAGGAGCGGATGGCGGGTAAGGAAATCAAACCGGGCGATTACGTACGTTTCGATGCGCGGGCCCTCAAAACCCAGCGCACCCATGAGGCGGTGGTCATGCATCCACTGCCGCGTACCGATGAGCTCGCGTACGAACTCGACACCGACCCGCGTGCAGTTTACTTCGAGCAGGCTGCCGTCGGCGTACCGGTGCGGATGGCGCTGGTCGCGTGGCTCATTGAACAAAAACGTGACCAGCGCACCGACGCGAAACCGGCGGGCCAAAGTATTCGCTTCAAAGCCGAGCCGTATCCCCGCTGCGCCAATTCTAACTGCATCACTCGTTTCGAGGGTCCGCACCTGCGTCCGCGTTTCAAGCTGGCGCGCAACATGGACCGACAGGTGCTGCCGCTTCGCTGTGAATATTGCGAGCGGGAACTGAACGTCGAATTCGTCGGACATGCGCGCTCGCATCGCTACTACAAGTACGATGAGAATCTGTACGGCTATGTCCGACAATGGATCGAAGAACCATCTCTGGCGGTATTCGAAACCGTCAAGCAGGCCGAAGAACACGGCTACGAACCGTACCGGCGCGGACCGCAGCGCGAAGTCATGAATTCCGACGAGATTGCGCTCGCGGTCGAATCGCTGGCAGACCAGATAGCTGCCGACGTCAGTGACCTGACCAATGTCTATCTGATCGGAGTAGTGAGCCACGGTGCAGTCCTGGCAACCCGCGTGCGCGACGTGCTCGAAAAGAAGAGTGGAACTCGCGCCCCCTGTGCGGCGGTGGATGTTTACCGGTCTCAGGAAGCCATCCAGGAGTTGGATGGTGGAGCTCCTTTCGGGGTCGAAGGTCGCACCATCGTGATCGTCGATGACGTGATCAACAGCGGCTGGACCGTACAACGCGCCATGACCATGATCTGGCAGTACGGTCGGCCGGCCGCGGTGAGGTTAGCGGTGCTGATTGACCGGGGCCACCGCGCGGTGCCGATACGTCCGAACTACGTCGGCAAGAATATTCCTACCTCAGCGTCGGAACGCGTACAGGTTCGCCTCGCACCTTCGGGCCGCAACGGAAAACCCAAGGCGCCTGACCGCGCGATGATCTATTCGATGGTCGAGCCCGTTAAAACTGCAGAGCAGGTGAAATGACGGGGATCCTGTTGCGCGGCGGCTATGTAGTCGATCCGGCAACCCGGACCGAGGGCGTGTTCGACGTCCTCGCGGTCGACGACAAGATCGCTTCCATCGGCCCGTCGGGTAGCGTGTTGGCGCCTGAAGGCAGCGCTATTGTCGACGCGCAATCGTGCTGGGTGCTGCCGGGGCTGATCGATGTTCACGTACATATGCGCGATCCCGGCTTCCCCCAAAAGGAAACCATCGCCAGCGGTCTCCGCGCCGCAGCCGCGGGTGGGTTCACCACGGTGGCCGCGATGGCCAACACCCGACCCGTCAATGATTCACCGCAGGTCACCGGCTATATGCTCGAACGAGCACGCGCGACGCGCAGCGCGCAACTCGTCCCGGTAGCGGCCGTAACGCGTGGGCTCGAAGGACGGGCCGGCGTCGACTATCGGGCCATGACCGAGGCCGGCGCGCGACTCTTTTCCGACGATGGCATGCCGGTCGATGATGAGCCGCTCCTGACCCGCGCCCTGGATGAAATCAGCGCGCTCGGGTACGCGATTTCGTTGCACGAGGAGGACCGCAACCTTTCCTGCAATGGTGCAGTTAATGCCGGCGCTGCGGCCAAACGGCTGGGCCTCAAGGGTTACCCGAACGCGGCCGAAGCAGAGCGCGTCCAAAGAGATCTCGGCTTGGCGGTCGCGACTCGGGCACCGGTGCACATCGCGCACGTCTCGACCCGCGAATCGCTTGAGCTGGTACGCGAGGCTCGATGCCGGGGCGCGCAGGTCACCTGCGAAGTGACGCCCCATCATTTTGCGCTCGACGAGGCGGCGACGCTTCGCTGGGGTCCGAACGCTAAGATGAATCCGCCTCTCCGTGCACCAGGAGACGTAGAAGCGCTCCGCGCGGCAATCGCCGACGGAACCATCGACATGATTGCATCTGATCACGCTCCCCATGAACCGGCCGCAAAGCATCTCGAGCAACTCACGGACTTCTTCAGCCCCAACCGCGATGCTGATCAGCTGCCACCGCGGGTGGCAGAACTCTTCGCGGACTGTGCCAACGGCGTAGTGGGTCTTGAAACGTCGCTGGGCTTAGCGCTGCAACTCGTGCACCGATCTTTGATCGGTGCGGCGCGTCTGGTTGAGATGATGAGCTTGAATCCTGCCCGCCTCCTGCGGCTCGAGCGCGGAACTTTGGCCACCGGCACCGTTGCCGACATTACCGTAGTCGACCCCAACCTCGAGTGGGCCGTGGAACCGGATCGCTTTCGTTCAAAGAGTCGTAACACGCCCTTCATGGGAATGCGGCTTAAGGGAAGAGCGATTCTGACGATGGTCGGTGGCGAAATCGTATATGACGCCCGACGTGGAGACGCTTGATGGCTGCGCGCGATAAACGAGCCGCAATCCTGGCCCTCGCGGATGGAAACATCTATCGCGGTCTTGCATTCGGCGCGGTGGGCGAAGCCACCGGCGAGGTGGTGTTCAACACTTCGATGACCGGATACCAGGAAGTGCTCACCGATCCATCTTACAAGGGCCAGCTCGTGTGCATGACCTATCCCGAGATTGGCAACGTGGGCGCCAATCGAGAGGATGTCGAGTCGCGCCGCGTTTACGTCGAAGGATTTATCGTCCGGCAATGCTGCGAGCGGCCATCGAACTGGCGTTCCGAAGTCTCGCTCCACGAGTACCTGACAGAGGCGGGAATCGCCGGAATCGAAGGAATGGATACGCGCGCCCTGGTGCGCCACATCCGGACGCACGGAGCGCAGCAAGCCGTTCTTTCCAGCATCGATCTCGATCCGCAGTCGTTGGTCAGAAAGGCGCAGGCGTCGCCCGGGCTGGTAGGTCGGGACCTGGTCAGAGAGGTTACGTGCCACGAGGCGCACGATTGGGACCTTGCGGATTGGGAGCTGGGGCAGGGCTACCGGGCCATGACCAAGGAAGAGCTGCGCGATGCGCCGCGCGTGGTCGCTCTCGACTACGGAATCAAGTTGAATATTCTGCGCCGGCTAGTTGCCAGCGGCTTTCGGGTGCGGGTGTTGCCGGCAAATTCGAGTGCACAACAAATTCTCGCGGAAAGCCCGGACGGGATTTTTCTTTCCAATGGACCGGGCGATCCAGCCGCGCTGCTGTATACGCATCAGGCCGTCGCAGGCGTGCTGGGAAAGAAACCGGTCTTCGGTATCTGCCTCGGTCATCAAATCCTGGGCCTAGCCCTGGGCGGGCGAACCTACAAGCTCGATTTTGGCCATCACGGCGCGAACCATCCGGTGGTCGACCTGCGCAGCCAGCGAGTGGAGATCACTTCCCAGAACCACGGATTTGCCGTCGACACCGAGTCTCTGAAAGGACGAGCCGAGCTCTCGCATCTGAATCTCAACGACCGCACCGTGGAAGGGATGCGCGGGCAGGGTGTTCCGTTCTTCTCGGTGCAATATCATCCCGAAGCGTCACCCGGTCCTCACGATTCGAGTTATTTGTTTCGTCGCTTCAAGCGAGTGGTCGAGATGTTCCCCCGTTATGGCGTGGACACGCTCGATCGGGTTGCCGCCGAGGAGGCCGAAGACGCACGTGGATGACCGCTACCGTCGAGACTGAATTAGTAACGTGCCGCTGCGCAAAGACTTGAAATCGATTCTGCTTATCGGCTCCGGCCCGATCGTGATCGGACAGGCCTGCGAGTTCGACTACTCGGGCACCCAGGCGATCAAGGCACTGCGCGAAGAAGGACTGCGTATCATTCTCATAAACTCCAACCCTGCGACCATCATGACCGACCCGGAACTGGCAGACCGGACCTATATCGAGCCGATGACCGCCGAGGCGATCGGCAAGATCATTGAGCGCGAGCGGCCGGACGCACTTCTCCCAACCGTGGGTGGTCAGACCGCTCTCAACCTTGCGATCGAACTCGCGGAATCGGGCGTGCTGGATCGTTTTAAGTGCGAACTGATTGGCGCCAAGCTGCCAGCCATCAAGAAGGCCGAGGACCGGGACCTCTTCAAACAGGCGATGATCAACATCGGCCTCGAAGTGCCGCGCTCCTCGATCGCGCATTCGATGGACGATGCTGAACGCATCCGGCAGGACCTCGGACTGCCCCTGATTATCCGGCCGTCGCGGACCCTGGGCGGGACCGGAGGATCGATTGCTCGGGAACTCGACGACTATCGCGCCAAGGTGAAGTGGGGGCTCGAAATGTCACCCATTCATAAGGTGCTGATCGAGGAGTCGGTCGAAGGATGGAAAGAGTTCGAGCTCGAGGTGATGCGCGATATGGCCGACAACGTCGTCATCATCTGCTCGATCGAGAACCTCGACCCAATGGGGGTGCACACCGGTGACTCAATCACGGTGGCGCCGGCACAGACCCTGACCGACAAGGAATACCAGATCATGCGCAATGCCGCATTGCGCATCATCCGCGAGATCGGGGTCGATACCGGTGGTTCCAATATTCAGTTCGCGATCGATCCCAACACCGGCAAGATGGTCGTGATCGAGATGAATCCGCGCGTCTCGCGGAGTTCCGCGCTGGCCTCCAAAGCCACCGGTTTTCCGATTGCAAAGATTGCCGCCCGACTCGCGGTCGGTTACCGCCTCGACGAGATCCCCAACGACATCACCCGCAAGACGCCCGCCTGTTTCGAGCCGACCATCGATTACGTGGTGACCAAGATCCCGCGCTTTACCTTCGAGAAATTTCGCGGCGCCGCCGACGAGTTGGGGCCGCAGATGAAGTCGGTCGGCGAGGTCATGGCGATCGGGCGGACCTTCAAGGAATCGTTGCAAAAGGCGCTGCGCTCTCTGGAAATCGGATCCTTCGGACTTGAATCCCACCTGAACGCAGCTACTCGCGACGCCGCTTTGGCTGAGCTGCGCAAGGAAGTAAGCCGCCCGAGCAGTCATCGCCTCTTCCATCTGGCCGACGCGTTGCGTCTTGGCCTGGCGCGCGACGAAGCCTATCGCTTGAGCGCCATCGATCCGTGGTTCATCGACGCGCTAGCCGAAGTAGTGGCGGCGGAAACGCGCGTGGCGCGCGAGCCGCTGAGCGAGGCCTATTTTCGCGAATTCAAGGCGCTCGGATTTTCCGACCGCCGGATCGCGGATCTCCGCGGCACCCAGGAATCCGAGATCGCGCAGACCCGCCAGGCATTTAAGGTTGCGCCCGTATACAAGGCCGTCGATACCTGTGGCGCCGAGTTCCAGGCGTTCACGCCGTACCTCTATTCCACGTACGAAGGCGAGGACGAGGCGGAACCCGACCTGCGCCGCAAGGTGATGATCCTGGGTGGCGGACCCAATCGTATCGGGCAGGGCATTGAGTTCGACTATTGCTGTGTCCACGCGAGTTTGGCCCTCAAGGAGGCCGGGTTCGAAACCATCATGGTGAACTGCAACCCCGAGACGGTCTCGACCGACTACGACATTTCCGACCGCCTCTATTTCGAACCGCTGACCTTCGAGGACGTGCTCGCCATCGCCGAGCGCGAAAAACCCATCGGCGTGATCGTACAGTTCGGCGGACAGACTCCACTCAAGCTCGCGGTTCCGCTCGCACGGGCCGGGGTGCCCGTCCTGGGTACGAGCCCCGATGCGATCGATCGCGCCGAAGACCGCGAGCGTTTCAACACCCTGGTCGAAAAGCTCGGACTGAAGCAGCCGCGCGGGATTCTGGTACGCGGTCTGGACGAGGCGATCCGCGGCGCCAAGCAGATCGGCTACCCAGTCTTGATCCGTCCCTCGTATGTCCTCGGCGGCCGGGCGATGGAGGTAATTGGCGACGAGGCTTCGCTGCGCCGGTACGTCGCGCAGGCTTTCGAAGCCTCCGAACGCCATCCATTGCTCATCGATCGGTATCTGCGCGGCGCCACCGAGGTCGATGTGGATGCGATAAGCGACGGTGAAACGGTGGTGGTCGGCGGTATCATGGAGCACGTCGAGCATGCCGGTATCCATTCCGGCGACAGCGCGTGTGTTCTGCCGCCGCGAAGCCTCACGCCGGACTTGCAACGTTCACTCACCGAGCAGACCAAATTGCTGGCACGCGAGCTGGGCGTGGTTGGACTGATTAATGTCCAGTACGCAATCTACGAGGGCGAGGTTTATATCCTCGAAGTCAATCCGCGCGCCTCTCGGACCATTCCGTTTGTCAGCAAGGCAATTGGGGTTCCGCTCGCCAAGCTCGCGGCCCTGGTGATGGCGGGCAAGAAGTTGAGCGAACTCGGGTTCACAACCGAACGAGTCCCCGGATACGTGGCGGTTAAGGAATCGGTCTTTCCGTTTGCCCGCTTCGCCGGAGTCGATACGATTTTGGGACCGGAAATGAAATCCACCGGCGAAGTGATGGGCATCGACTCGTCGTTTGCGATGGCGTTTGCGAAGGCGGAACTGGCAGCCGCATCGGACCTGCCGATGGCGGGGCTGGTGTTCATAAGCGTGCGGGATGAGGACAAGACGTCGCTGGAACCAATCGTGCGCGGCCTGGTCGACATGGGCTTCGAGCTTATCGCCACCCGCGGGACCGCCGCGTACATCGCCAAGCTCGGTCTGAGATGCGCAGCGATCAACAAAGTCCTGGAAGGCAGTCCCCACATCGTCGATGCTATGCAGGCTGGCCGTATCGCCGCGATTATCAACACTCCCGACGAGAACGGCACGGCGGATTCTTTTTCGATTCGACGTACAGCGCTGGAACTTCGTTTGCCGTACTTCACCACCATGGCGGGGGCGACCGCCGCGGTCGAGGGAATTCGCGCGCTAAAGAACGAACGTTTTGAGGTTCGCGCGCTGCAGGATTACCATCGCGGGTAAAACTCGTCCTCGCCGATCTGGCACACCGAGATGCGCGCACCAGTGGAAAGGAATCGGATGCGCGCGACCGACGCTGCAAAGCCCACAGTCCGCAAATCGCACTCGCTGTCTCTCGAAACGAGCGTCGTAACCCTGTCAGGAATCGGCCCCAAACGGGCGGCGGTTCTCGCCGAACGCGGTATCGCAACCGTCCGCGACCTGATCTTTCATCTGCCGTCGCGCTATCAGGATTGGCGCCATCTGACCCCGCTCAGCGCCTTGGTTCCCGGCACTGTCGCAACCGTCGAGGCCGAGCTTGGTGGGGTCAGCGAACGACCGATGTCGGGAGCACCGTGGAGGCGGTTGGCAAGCGGATGGTTAAGCAGCGGCGGCATCCGGGTTCGGGTGGTGTGGTTTAATCTGCCCGGCTACATGCGCGGAAAGATCCCGTCGGGCGAACGCGTCCTCGCACATGGTCGTGTGACCGAGACACGGGAAGGAAATGTCGAAATCGTCCAACCCGAGATCCACCTTCTCTCCACGGGCTCGCCGCCCCCGGTTCGTCCTTACTACAACCTTCCCGCCGGAATGAGTCAGCGGGTCTTCGCCGGCATCGCGCGCAGCGCGCTTCGTGAGGTGGAGCAGCAGGTTGGTTCTTCTATTCCGGAGGACATGCACCACGACTTTCTCTCCGTGGCGCAGGCTCTTGCGGGGTTGCACCAGCCCTCCGCGGGTGCCGACGTAGGCGCGTTGAATGCGGAATGTTCGCGGGAGCACCTGTCGCTCGCGTTCGATGAGCTGTTCGCCTTCGAATTGGCGCTAAGCCTGGAACGGGAACGCGCGGCGCAACGGCCGGGGATCGCTATCGAGAGCGGCGCCCAGAAGATTGGCGCCTGGCTCACGAGCTTGCCGTTTCGACTGACCGATGCGCAGGCCCGCGCGATCGGCGAAATCTCCGCCGACCTCGAGCGGCCCACGCAGATGAACCGCATGCTGCTTGGGGACGTGGGCAGCGGCAAGACCCTGGTTGCCTTCTGTGCCGCGCTAAGCGTGATCGATGCCGGCTATCAGGTCGCGATGATGGCTCCGACCGAACTGCTAGCGGAGCAGCATCATGCGAGTTTTCAGCGCCTGTGCGGAAACCTCGCGATCCCAGCCGCGCTGCTGACTGGCAAGGTCCAAGGTAGCGCACGAGCGACGCTCCTGCGCGGCCTCAACTCCGGCGCCGTGCACATCGTGTTCGGCACGCAGGCAATCATTCAGGAACGGGTACGAGTAAAGGGTCTGGGTCTCGGGATCATCGACGAGCAGCATCGCTTCGGCGTGTTCGACCGCGCGAAGCTGAAGGCCCTGGGCCCGGGGGCGAATCTGCTGATGATGACCGCTACCCCTGTACCAAGAAGTCTGGCCCTGAGCCTGTTTGCTAATCTGAATATTTCATTTCTTGACGAACTACCCCCAGGGCGCACGCCGGTGGAAACCCTGATCTTCAGCGAAACGGACCTAGACCGGGTCGAGGAGATCGTGCGCAGGGAGCTGGCCGCGGGTTATCGAGCTTACTACGTGCTCCCGCGGATTGACGCGCCTGACGAAGAAATGCGCTCCGTCGCGGCAGCCGCCGAGCGTCTCAAACGGAGTACATTGAAGGACTATCGGGTTGAGGTAATGCACGGCAGGATGAACGCCACGGACAAGGAACGCGTGATGGCTCGCTTTCGCGATGGCGCGGTGCAAGTCCTCGTTTCAACCACCGTGGTGGAGGTCGGCATAGACGTACCGGAAGCGACCGTCATCGCAATCATCGCGGCCGAGCGCTACGGACTTGCTCAGTTGCATCAACTTCGCGGCAGGGTGGGGCGAGGGCGCGCGGCGGGGCGATGCTGCTTGGTAGCGTCAGGCGAAGCAGACGAGGTTGCGCGCGAGCGCCTGAGTTTGATGACCACCTGTATAAGCGGTGCGCAGGTCGCCGAGGCTGACCTAAAGTTGCGTGGCCCCGGCGACCTTCTGGGCGCAAGGCAGACCGGTGCGTTGCCGCTGCGTTTCGTCCACCTGGTGCGCGATGACCGCCTTATACAGCGCTCGCGCGAGCTCGCCGAGGGGTGGCTCAGGCACGATCCCAACCTCCAAACTCCCTCATCGGCGGGCGCGCGCAAGGCGATTCGCCGCATGCTCTCGCTGGGCTTCAGCCTCGGAGACGTCGGCTAATGGCCAAAGACACTAGCAGCAAGAGCCCACGCCCAAAGCTGCCGGTCCGGCGCGAAGTATCCGCCGGTGGCCTGGTGTACCGTCGGCGGCACGACGGCGGACTTGAATTCGTGCTGATTCGCCCCAAAGGAGCCGACACCTGGGCGTTGCCGAAAGGTCATATCGAGAAAGGCGAAAGTGCCGAAGACGCCGCGGTGCGCGAGGTGCGCGAAGAAACCGGCCTGGAAGTAGGCCACATCGAACCGCTAGGCGACGTGTCTTACGTTTTCTCGTGGCGCGACCAGCCCCAAGCTTCGCTGGTGAGAATTTTCAAGCGCGTGCGGTTCTTCACGATGGAATTTGCAGGAGGCGATTCAAAGGCTCACGACGGGGAGATCGAAGAAGTAGCGTGGTATCGAGCCGAAGAGGCCTGCCAACGTGCAAGCTACAAGGACGAACGCGGCCTGATCGGAAAGGCTATCTCATTATTGTCCAGGCGCGAGACCGGAGGGGTGGGGTAGTTCGCTCCGGTTGCCGCTCTCGATTTGAGTCTCCGACCAGATGGATGGCTCCAGCGTTTCCATCGCTTGTGCCGCGGCGCCGATAGCCACCAACACCTCGTGGTCGCGATAGTCGACCTCGTGCCGCGTATTGCCGAGCAGTTTGTCCAGGGTGGTCGTGTAGACGGCCGCGAATTTGGCGGCGGTGCCGCTTTCCGCAAACACCAACAGCCATATTACCGAGATCTGGCGGCCGGATTGGAGGATGACCATCTGGTCGCCGGCCCAACGCCCCGCCAGCGCCACTTCCGGCGCGTCCTTGCCGAGGTTGCGCTGCAGGAGAATGCGCAGCAGCAGTTCGCCGTAGGTGTCGTCATCCACCTTGCTCCAGGAACTCATCGTTCGCTCGTAACCGTGGATTGCCACCCTCACCGGGGGCTTCGGATGAACGAAGTAGTCGTCCGAGTGGATGACCTGATGCGTCGAGAGGGGAGGGTTCGCGTAAAGCGCGTCGACCGCCTTCCACCCTCCACGCCGATAAGCCTCCGCAACGAATCGGACGCCATCGGAATATTGGAAGACCAAGGGAATCGCCAGTCCGTCGGGGGTGTCGGGCGCTTCTTTCGTGAGCTCCTTGGCGATATCGGGAAGATACATGAGGAGCCCATCTATCACCGAGGCGTCCATCCGACCAGCCACGTAGGCGTAGCCGGCCAGCGTCGCGTCACCTTCCGCAACTGACTTGAGCGCCAGCGCGCTGTCGTCGTTGTTCTTCACCTGGTCGAGCTTTTTGTCGAGATCAAAATGTTGATCCTGGAGCGCGTGCGTAAGCTCATGAGCCAGCACCATTTCTCCGCCGACATCGTGCTGGGCGACAAACTCGGCGGTGTTGGTGAAAAAGCCCAGGTTCGTGCCGCCGGCCACCAAAACCATTTCCTTGGAATGAGGATCGTAGAAACCTGCGACCTGGTTGCGCAGCAGTTTGAGCGATTCCGCCTTGAGGTCGATTCCGGAAGGGTACAGACCTACCAGCGCCCCGGCCGTGCCATCGGCTAGCAATTGATTTTCGGTGTAATCGCGCATCAGGTCGCTTTCCATCTGCTGCTCGGCCTGGTCGCGATCTTTCACGACCAACGGCACCGGCCTGAGAAAGTTGAGTTGGCGGATTTGCTGAAGTCCTTGCTCGACCCTATCGACCTTGGGCTGATTGAGGGAATGGCCATTGACGAGGGCGTACGCGCAGCCCGCCAACAGAACCCCGCACGCCGCCGTCACCAGGCGTCGCGCGGCACTCCGAGGAACGCCGAGATATGACGTCATTCGCTTACGATGATGATGGGCAAGCCGAAACGCGAGCTCTGGTCAGCGCGCGCCTGTGCCTCTCGGCGCGTCGCAAACCCGCCCATCCGCACCCGATAATAGCGACGACTGCCCGCATCGACCTGGTCCACGCGAACGTCAGGATAGTACGCGGACAGTTCGGAACGTAGATGATTCGCGTTGGACGAGCTAGCGAAAGAACCAAGCTGTACGAAATAGCGCGGCGGCGTTCCGATAGGCGAGGCACCCGGCGGAACGGTCACCAAATCGAGTCTGACGCGCGCCGTCCCGGGTCCGGTCACGCCGAGGACCGTCGCTGCTTTGCGCGACAGGTCGATTTTACGGCCCTTCATGTAGGGGCCGTGATCGTTGATTCGCACCTCGACCGATCGCCCGTTATCGAGGTTGGTCACCATCACCTGGCTTCCGAGGGGATAGAGGGTCGAGGCGGCCGTCAGGTCATCTTGGTTGTAGATCTCACCACTGGAGGTCGCATGGCCGTTGAACCCCGGGCCGTACCACGAGGCGACGCCGAATTGCGAATATGGAGGAGCGGGGACCGCGGGTATCGAGGCGACAACCGGTGGGGCAGAGGGGGGGAGCGGTCGAGTTGTCGCACATCCGGCGAACACCAGGCTCGCGACGCCCGAAGCAACCGCACCACGAAAGTGGCGACCTCCTTCCCGTACTTCCACCACCACACCCAATCCACACGAAATTATAGGCGACCGGGGGTGGGCCATGAAGAGGGGTCGGCTGGGGCGATGGACTTAATTCCAACGCCGTCTGTCATTGCCCGGTTTCGCCAATGGCCAGAGCCGCTGTCATGCAGAAATGACTAACCCCGGCAATGGGGATGCCTACGGTGATCTCCGAGAAGGGGACGGACCGCTTATCCGCGAAGCGACGGCAGCAGAAGCGAAAGGTCGTTGTCTCCCCCTATCTGAAGCATTTATTAGCAGCAGTCTCAGGACCCTCGCGAAAGCAGCTAAGCAGGGTTCGGAGGGCGGTTGCGACGTTGGTTGGAGTTGAGTCCGTCAAGGGTGCGCGGCCTTGAGGGGCTCGCTGCGGGCAACGACACGACAACGGGCCAACGCTGCTGCTCGAACGTGCATGCCTCTTCGGGCGCATGGTAGCATTCTGAGCGCGATGCTCTTAAATCGGCAGGCCCTGGAGGAAGTCGAACAGCGGACCCTTGCGCCCTACGCGATGCTCTCGGCCAACAGTCGCGGGCGCCGATTCCCCGAACCCGAACATCCGATGCGGACCGCGTTTCAACGCGACCGTGATCGAATCATTCACTCCGCGGCCTTTCGCCGCCTCGAATACAAGACCCAGGTCTTCGTGAATCACGAGGGCGACTACTATCGAACGCGTCTCACCCACACCCTGGAGGCAGCGCAGATTACCCGAACCGTCGCGCGGTCGCTGGGGCTGAACATTGAGCTGGCAGAGGCGATCGCGCTCGCTCATGACCTCGGCCATACTCCATTTGGACACGCAGGCGAGCGCTTCCTGAACGAGTTGATGTCCCCGTACGGCGGTTTTGATCACAACGCGCAGAGCCTGCGCACCGTCGATTGGATCGAAATCCGTTATCCGAATTTTCGCGGACTTAATCTTACTTTCGAGGTGCGCGAGGGCATCATCAAACACTCTAATTTTCAGAATCGCCCCGCGGCGCTGGAGTTCGACCCCTCCACCTGGCCATGCCTCGAGGCGCAGATCGTCGACCAGGCTGACGAAATCGCCTATCTGGCGCACGACGTTGACGACGGCGTGAAAGCGCAGATGTTGACGGGGGAGGATTTGAGCGCGTCGATGCTGTATCGGAGCGCATCCGTACAGGCGCGCGCGAGTGTTCGCGACGGCGATGTGCGGGTTATAGGGAGTCAGACCGTGATTCGAATGATCGATGCGATGTCTACGGACCTGGTTACACAGATTGCGTCGGACTTCGAGCGCTCCTCGATTCGAAGCGTAGAAGGAATCAGGCAGGCCGGAAGGAGGCTGGCCGCGTTTTCACCGGAAATGGCGCAGCAAGTAGCGGAACTCAAAGAGATCATGCGCCAGCGACTTTACCGGCACTATCGAGTGAACCGTATGACGGAAAAGGCGGGTAGGGTGCTCGCCCGGCTCTTCGAAACTTATCTGGCTGAACCGGGCCAGATGCCCGAGCATATTCTCAAACGGGCTGAACAGGACCACGAATCAATCGCGCGTGTAGTCGCGGACTACGTGGCGGGAATGACCGATCGCTTTGCGCTCGACGAATATCGGAAACTCTTCGACCCTGATGAGCGAGTCTGACCGGGCGTCGCGCCAGAAGCGCCATCGTGAGCGCCAAACGGTCGTTATCCGGCGAGAGGACCACGTGGGCGATCCGATCTCCATCGCGTGGCTGGTGCCGGCGGAGACACTAGGGGACGCAATCGTCGGTCGGCTGCACGACTACCTGGGACGCAGAGTTCGCATCAAGAAAGCCGAGATCTCACGCGACACCATCGAGGTGCAGGTGGAAGTCCACGGGTGGCGCGAGGAAGCGAACCGGCTGGCCAGCGCGGCGCGAGATCTCTCGGAGAAGGGCGCCAAACGCGGTGCGCTCGCGATGTGCCGGGAGGCCTTGGAACTCGATTCGCTCAGCGTCGAGGCAATGACCGCAATGGGAACCATACTGGCGGCCCTCGGGAAGGACGAAGAGGCTCTCGATGCCTTCCAGCACGCGCGCGAGTTCGGAGACGAGGGCGTGTCCGTCGTCCTGGCGATGCTAGAGGGCGCGATCCGTCTAGGCTGGCTCGCCTCCGCCGAGCGCTACGCCCAGGAGGCACTCCGTCTCGACCCGGAAAACCTCCAGGCTCGGGACGCACTGCACTCAATCAAACAGCGAATCTAGGTGTGACCCGTTCACCTTGTACGAGCAAGCCACCATGGGGCAGCGGAGCGTTGCTTGGGGTGCCATCGTCCATGAGCCGCAACTTTGGGCGTTCGTTACCATCGGGCGCATCGATCCGATTAAGGCGGATATAATCACGAGGCGGCTGAGTGCAGCTGTAGGCGGAACTGCCGGGTTATTCTACAAGTAGGGTCGGTCAGCTCGCGCTGCCGGATTGCAGCTGAATGTAGTTCTCGATTCCGATCTGCTCGATCAGGTCCTTCTGGATCTCTATGAAATCGATGCTCTTTTCTTCGTCGCGCATAATTTCTTCGAGCAGGTCGCGTGTGACAAAGTCTTTCACCGTTTCCGTGTGCGCAAGCGCGGCTCTTATGTCGCCGAGCGCCTTCAGTTCTAGCTTCAGATCGCAGTCGAGGACCTCTTTCACGTTCTCCCCGATCTGCAGGTGGTCAAGGTCCTGGAGATTCGGCAGTCCTTCAAGAAAAAGAATCCGCTCGATGATCCGGTCCGCATGTTTCATTTCCTCGATCGACTGATCACGCTCGTACTTGCCTAGCTTGGTCACACCCCAGTGATCGAGCTGCTTGGCGTGCAGGAAGTACTGGTTGATCGAGGTCAATTCGTTGCGCAGTACGGTATTCAGAAACTGGATAACCTGGCCGTCACCCTTCACGGTCGTTTCTCCCCGCTGGCGAAGTCGAGGCTTGCGATGTCGAGCTTAGGGCATCGGCCCCGATCAAAGGAATGCGAACTAGGCGTCGGAGGCGTGCGAATCCTGGCGCAGATCAACCCCGTTCCGTCCCGTCGTAAGCATATCGCGGAGGGCGGGCGCGCACTTGCCACACTTCGGCTTCACTCCCAGTGAGCGATAGAAGGCGGCCACGGAGCATGCGCCGGAATCGGTATGCGAGCGAGCCTGGCGATCGCTGATAGCGTTGCAGATACACACGTACATGCTTTGAATGTCCTGGCGGTGGCGCCCGTTGATAATGATAATGATTATCAAATTCTGCGTTTACCCTGCAAGACCCTGCGCCAACCCGCTCGAAAAAATGAGCCTAGCCCGAGACGCAGGGCGAACCCGCGGGGGATCAGGCTCTTACCTGGGAGCGACGGAGCCATTCGTCGAGACCGATGCGGCCGAGCCGCGCCTCGCCCAACGGCACCAGCGATCGTTCCTCGACGCGGCCGCCCCAGTATCGGGCCTCGGGGTCGCTAACGACCTTTCGCGGGTCGCCGACCGCTTTCAGATAGCGGGAGACGATTTCGTTGAATGGCGCTCGTTCCGGGCCGGCGATGTCGAGAATGGCGTTTCGGGGCCCCCCAAGCGCCACATCGGCGACAATGGGTGCAACGTCGTCCGCCGCGATGGGCTGGAACAGGCCCGGGCGAAAGCCTGACCAGGCTTCCCTGCGCACCTGAATCGGCGATGGCGCCGAGGAATTCCAGGAACTGCGTCGAGCGTACGATGGTGTAGGGTAGGCCGGAGCTCTCGATCAGTCTCTCTTGGACGACCTTGGCGCGGAAATAGCCATTGTCGGGCGAACGGTCGGTTCCGACGATGGAGAGCGCGACATGGTGCCCGACGCCGGCGGCGGCTTCCGCCGCGAGAAGATTGCGGCCTGAGGTCTGGAAGAATTCCAGCACCGCCTTGTCCTCAAAAGAGGGCGAGTTGGCGAGGTCTATCACCACCGACGTGCCGGCCATGGCATCTTTCAGACCCTCGCCGGTGAGGATGTCGACGCCGGTCTTGGGCGAGGCGGCGACGACCTCATGGCCGCCTTGGCGTAGAATGGGGACAGTCTTCGAGCCGATGAGGCCGGTACCGCCGATGACGACGATCTTCATGGTTTATTCTTCCTTGTCGAAGACCGGAGACCCTTTGTTTCCATAGGGCCTACGGAATTTTTTACGCAACGTGAGCAGACTTGATTCTGCTGGACGAAACGCCAAGGACGACTGGCCTTAGACCTCCAGCACTTTCGCGGTCGGATGCTACCCACTTACAGTAGACCTGCCTTCACGGTTTCCACGCAAGAGATTTCTTAGATTGCCTGTGCTATCGCCTTGTGGCCGTATGCTCGGCATTCCATGTCGGTGCGAATGGAAGATCGGCGACTGCACGGGTCGGTGGCGTATGGTCCAACCCCTCAAAGACTCCGGCCTGGAGTTGTGCCGGAGGCCGTCTGATCGGCAAATCAAAACTGGCGCTACGCTCTAGTTGACATAATGTTGCTTATGCGAAGTACGCGTCGTGGGTCAAATCCCCGAGGGCGGTTCCATGCAGGTCTCCTCATTCGCGCCTCACCAAGCCACCCGAGGGTGGTCTCCCAAGGCGAGAGCAGTCGTCCAATTCTGATGCTCTGGAAGATCTCGATCGTCGCCCGTATCATGAAGCCCTTATGGAGCATTCGATTGATAGGAGCTCGATGGTTGGTCGGTTGAGCTTCGCGGTATTCGTTCTCGTTCTGACAACTGCTCTGACAAAAAGCCGCGCTTGGGCGGGTCCCTCTACCGCATCGGCCAATGTTGCCGTCCCGAGTAACCCTGCCCGCGACGCCGCGCTGAAGGAGTATCTGCAGAAGAAGTTTCGGATAGGTAGCGCCAACGAGATCGCGCTGGGGCCCATGCAGAAAACCGCCTTGCCCGGCATTTACCAGCGTCAGGTCACCGTTACCAACGAAAAGGGCCAGAGCGTCACGGTTTCGCTTTTCAGCGATCAGAACGAAACCAAGGCTATCCTGGGCCAGTTTTACGATCTCGGCACAGATGCCTGGGGGCGAACCGATCTCGGGCCAGTGCATCTGGATGACCGCCCAACGTTGGGACCCCCCGATGCGCCCGTCACAATGCTCGAATTTGCGGACTTCGAATGCCCGTTCTGTGCGCATGCCTTCAGTGAGGTAGAGGCGCTCGCCAACACGACGTACAAGGGCAAGATTCGAGTCATCTTCAAAAACTACCCCTTAAATGGGCACCCCTGGGCACGCACGGCGGCGATCGCGGCTGAATGTGCCCGGCTGCAGAATCCGGCTGCATTCTGGGATTTCGCACGGTACTTCTATTCCAACCAGGGACAAATCAACCCCGGCAACGTGCAAAAGAAAATCGACGAACAGGCCGCAAAGCTGGGCCTCGATGACACTGCCTTGAAGGCGTGCATGGCGGCGCCCGCGGCCGCTCAGCGAGTCGCTCAGGATGAGGCCGACGGCAACGCTGTCCACGTATCGTCGACGCCAACCTTCTTCGTTAACGGGATACCGGTGGTGGGCCTGCCGGAGGGCAACGTTTTCGACTTCATCATCAACTCAGAACTGACCTCGGCCTCCGCGCACGCCGCTGCGCGATAGCGCCATCGCCGCGAGACGGAAATTCTCCCGTCGAGTCGGAGAGGATCCGGTCGCCCTCCCCCTTCGCTGTAATCTCTCGTTGCCCTTGCCCGGGGAGCGCGATCCTAAGGTCTTGGGTTCGCCACAAAATGTCGCACGACACCGCGGAGAGCCTCGATCAGCTTGGCGGGTAAGAAGAGAGAGAGCGCTGTTTGGTATTGTCTAATGCTTGTGCCAGGCGCGTGAATCACGCCTCTTCCTGTCCCCTTGGCGCCAGTCATTCCGCAGCCGAGGGTCGTGAGTGGGCACGCCGCAGCTCGCTAACCGCGCTCGGCGGTGGCGACGGCAAGACCGCTTGGAGGCACTCCCCGAGGAGGCGCCTTCAATTCAGTGTGAGGAAGGAGTGGCGGAGGACCCCGGAACTAACACCGGCATGCTGCCAACTGGCGGGGGCT
>DASXMJ010000055.1 GCA_036495685.1 Candidatus Binataceae bacterium
GATGCGCCGGGCCCAACGGCGCGGTGGTCGCTCGAAAACACTACTACCACGCCTATCATCGACCGTATTACCGTGGCGTCCACTGCGCTGCTGGTGTGTACCGGGCCGGTTGTGCTGGTCCTCATGGTGCGGCGGTCGTCCGCAGACCTTATTAACCCACCGACCAACAATCGGCGTTATCGAAATCGAGGCTCTTCTCTCAACCGCTAGGGCTTAACATCGCCCGATCAGAGAATTGCGCGGTGGAATGACCTCGCCATCATTGGTTAATCGGCCCATCTAAGGGTCATGAAGCTTGACCTAACCGACAAAGAAACGGCAGCCCTGCTCTGCGAACCGACAGATCGCTCTGACGACTCTAACCTCAACACGGGCACCCCCTGGAATTCCTGGGACGACCAGGACATCAGGTGGGGCCTTGATCACAACCGCTCGATCGAGGAAACAGCCGATTTTCTGTGCCGAACACCTTCGGAGGTCCGCCAACGCATCGACGAGATTGCGGAGGCTGACGCAATCGGCGACCCGTCGCTGCTGCACGACGGATTGACCCACCGCGAGCGCATCGCCCTCAAAACCTACCGGGATGCCCGCGCCGCGCTTGCCTTGATCCGTGAGGCGGTTCAGGACTGCGCGCCCCCAGGCTCGGTACCGCGCGAGGACTATCTGACCCCGGAATTCACCGTCCACGCCGAGGCACTGGTGCGCGGCATCTATGCCATTGCAGGGCGGTTTCGGCTCAACTCGTGCGAATGCGCGACAAAAGAGCAAACTCTGGTGAATCGTCGAGATGACGAAATCTGCTCGCACGAACCCCACGACCGCGACCCCTACCGCCCGAAGGGTCGAACTCCCATCTCCGCCGACTTGGGTCAAACCAGAACTCGCTAAGCTCGTCGCGAAAGCACCTGATGGCCCCGACTGGCTGCACGAACTAAAGCTCGATGGATATCGGATGCACGCCCGGCTCGATGCCGGCAGAGTGCAAATCCTGACGCGCCGAGGCAACGACTGGCGGAAAGATATCCGGCCATCGCCAAGACCATTGCTGGGCTGCCGGCGCAGAACGTCTACCTCGACGGCGAACTTTGCGGCGTGCTCTCCGATGGTAGGGCGCCCTTCAACTTGATCCAGAACGCGACCGACACTGGTCAGGGATCGCTGGTCTTTTTCCTCTTCGACCTGCTGTTCCTGGACGGCGAGAATTTGATGGCTCTATCGTTGGTGGACCGCAAGACCCGGTTGGAATCTCTGCTAAAAGGTGCGCCAGCCTCGCTGCGATACAACGATCACCAGATCGGACGCGGCCCGGAGTTCCACCGGATAGCCTGCGAACACGGTGTCGAGGGCATTGTATCGAAGCGCACCGATGGCCGGTATGAGCCGGATAGGCGCTCGTGGCTCAAAATCAAATGCCTCAACCGGGAAGAATTTGTTGTCATCGGCTGGAGCGATCCAGAGGGCAGCCGACATAGGATCGGGGCATTGCTGCTCGGCTACTACACGCCGCAGGGTAGGCTTACCTATGCAGGCCGGGTCGGCACCGGCATGCCCGTTGCGGAGTTGGAGCGCCTTTGGCAGCGCCTTCAGCCGTTGGTGATCGACAAGATGCCGCTGACCGAGCCGCCACCCCGAGGCACCCGGTTCGGATCACCGCTGGTGCTCTCGCGAGTGCATTGGGTACGGCCCGAAATGGTCGTGGAGGTCAGCTATGTCGAATGGACTCCTGACGCCCTGCTCAGGCATGTGGTGTACTTGGGCGAGCGCAAAGACAGGTTGGCCACCGAGGTGCGGCGCAGCCCGCCTCATGCTGGCGAGCCTCTATCCCGGTAATGCTGGCCCATCGATCTGTTCTCGGGGTACCGAGTGACATTATAGTCGATCGGCGAAAACCTACCTTAGCGCGAATGGCGTTCAAGGTGAGAGTAATGCCCCTTACGAACTTTACAGTTGTTTATTGAACACTCGGAGCCGCTGGCCCGCGTGCTCATCCATTGCTTCGATGATCGCCGGATGGTGCTCGTCTTTATCTCGCGCGAGGCGATCGACGATTATTTCCGACGCACTAAGCTGACACCGAGCCAGCGCAACTTGCTGATGGCTCGCAACCTGGACAATCTGATCCCGGTGATTACCGCCAAGTACGAGCGGGGTGCCGCATGTAGCTAATGGCGGGTCGGCGGGGTATTTACCTTATGAGGATAGGAATCGTGCCATTGAGCAAGGAAGAAGCATTCGCGCTTACGGTCAGCACGCACCTGCTTTTGTTGGATTACGAGGTTCGAGATGATACCGTTGCTCGTGTCATAAACGACATAGCCGGACTAATCAGGAAATCGGAGGAATTCTTCGAAAAAGAAGTAATTCGATACGGTGATGAAGCCGCTGACATTTATGCCGATGAAGGCGACTACGTGGAGGGTCTTATCGGCGCGTCCTTTGTGCTATTGCAAGCTAAGATAAGACGCGTCGTTTCCTGGGCTATCGCGATGCGAGAGGCGCTTACCCGATTTGGATTAGATCTGACCGAATTTGACGGGCAAGCTAAAGTTCTCAGACTGGGCGGCGACTACAAAGATACGGGATATAGCCTTGTTGAATTGGTGTGGCATCTTGGCAATTTTTATAAACATCGCGATCAATGGTCTAAGGAAACGTGGGATAAGCCCGACAACAGGACCGAAAAGACGATAAGGGCTATCGCCAAAGTCGGCATTGGACAACACGAGAAGCTCCGGGATGCCATGATATTCTTCGGACTCGATGCGTCTTCCCGTTGCGGAGATTTGGCTGAGCAGGTGCAAAACTGGGCAGCGTGCGTTGATAAGCACGCCCAAGGCCAAGCGCCTTTCGATCCTGAGACTCATCCCCGTGTTCGAATGGCCAACGAACTGCGCCGTAGAT
>DASXMJ010000056.1 GCA_036495685.1 Candidatus Binataceae bacterium
TGGGAGGGGTATATTCATGCACAAACTTGCGATCGCCACGGCTTCGGTAATGCTTGGGGTAGCATTGTCGTTTTCGAGCGTGGTTCCTGCGGTATATGCCGCATCACAGGTTGATTGTGATGCGGTCATGCAGGCACTCGGTCAGGGCAAATCGATGAGAGATGTCGCTTCCGATATGAAAACCTCAGTCGGCAGGGTGAGGGGCTGCAAAAAGCGCGCGGCCCGCGCGGCCAAGGCTGAGACGAAAACATCCCCAGGGAACGTAGAGAGAATGAACAGATCTTCGGCGGCGCGCGCCGCCGGGTCCTCTCCGGCGGCCTCCCCTGAGGCATCTCCGGCCCCCTAGTAAGCCTGGTCATTGCGCACGCCGCGCCGCTGGCGCGGCGTGCGCTTCATTCTCAGTGCCCGACCGAGCGCCGCGCCCGGGATCCCCCGATGGCCAAATGTGAACTATGCGAGTTGCGTGAGTACACGCAGCGTTATGCTCAATTCGTCAACCCTTTCAAATTCGCGATTCTCGACTGCGACTCGTGCGACACCCCGATGGTGGTGCTGGGAGATCATCGTCCCAATGCGACTGACCAAGAACGAGCGTTAATGATCGAAGCACTATCGGTAATCGCGCGCGCTAAATACGGCGAAGACAAATTCGTGATCGACGGAGTCATGCGCCAGATTCCGGATCACTGCCATATTCATGCCCGCCCGATCGTACGTTGGGGGCAGAGCTAAAACTCACAGTTCCGAGCACCGTTTTCTAATCGTGCCTTGCTGGGCTCGGTTTCGGCTGCCCTATGCCAAAACCCGTCTTGAGGAGCCTCCTATCGTCCGTTTGGTAAGTGGCGCGCCATATGGTATATGCGGCGCCGGTACGTAGCGCCGCTGGGGACGCGGCGCTTCCTTCCGGTAATGGGCGGGGCCCTATTCCCGGCGGGTTTGTCAGGAGGTACGGGGGACATGGCTAACGGTACGGTTAAGTGGTTTAGCCCGAAAAAGGGCTACGGCTTCATCACGATGGAGGATGGGCAAGAAGTTTTCGTCCATTACAGCGCCATCGATGGCAACGGCTTCCGCTCCCTCGAACAGGGTGAGAAAGTCCAGTTCGAAGTCGCGCAAGGACCCAAGGGGCTGCAGGCCTCAGCTGTGAGTCGCGCCTAGCGCGCCTCAGACTGCCACACAAAGGGGGTCTCCTGAACCGGTCTTCGCTCCGGTGACGCGGAAGATTGCGCCCAGCAGTTGGCGTCGACGAAATCATTTGCGACCGTCATGGTGGAAAGCCCTCCGGTCTCGCATTCCGAAGCCGCCCGCGGTCGCCATCGTTGCTGGTCAGCGGGTGAGACTCCGGCGCATTACCCGCCAACCCAGACAAAAATCGTTCAGCGCCCAGCGCGAATCATCCCCGTGAGCGACTGGTCCTGGACGAGGATGGAAGAACAAGAGTTGAGGTGGACTGGTGTTCGCGTTTGACATACCTCGCGGGGACGCTATTCCATGTCGTTTGAGCGGACGATCTCCGAGAGAAGGGACGCGCAAATATGAGCGAAGCGTTGCCACTGGCAAAGCGAATCAGATTTGGGGTGATGGCAGCTGCGCCGGATCGCGAGCACGCCAAAAGTGCGGTGGATGCGATCGCTGCATGGGGCTACGAAGTAATCTGGACGGGAGACCACGTCGCGTTTACCGGGCCCATAAGCGATCCGCTGCTGCAACTCACCTACATGGCTGCCCTCCGACCCGAACTTACCTACGGAACCAGCATCTACCTGCTGCCGCTACGTCATCCGACCCCGGTCGCCAAGATGGTAGCAACGCTGGATCGCCTGATGGGCGCGGGGCAGTTTATTTTTGGAATCGGCGTGGGCGGGGAATTTCCACCCGAGTTCGAAGCCTGCGGAGTGCCCGTGAAACAGCGCGGCGGGCGGGCGACCGAGGCGATCCAGGTCATCAGGCGACTGTGGTCCGAGCCCACGGTGGAGCATCACGGGCGTTACTTCAGTTTCGGCCCAATAAAAATGGAACCCAAGCCGGCGACTCCCGGCGGACCGCCGATCTGGATCGGGGGGCGTGCGGAGGCGGCGCTCAAGCGCGCGGCTCATCACGGCGACGGATGGATGCCGTACGTGCTGACGCCCAAGCGAATCGCAGATGGGCTCGAGTTCATCGCGCGCGAGGCCACCAAGGCGGGGCGCAAAATCGAGAGCTTTGGAACCTCGTTCCACGCGTTCGTCACGCTCGGCAAATCCTACGAGACGGCCCTCGAGGTTGCCGGGGAACAGTTAAGCAAACGCTACGCGATGGATTTTCGCGAACCCGCCAGACGGTACAGCGTGCTCGGTACTCCGGCGGACGCGGCCGAAAAGATCGCAGAATTGATCGGGGCGGGCGTCCGTGACATCGGCGTTGATGCGATCTGTCATCCGCGCGATCGGGACGCGCAGCTCGAGCAATTCGCCAAGGAAGTGATCCCGCTGGTGCGGACGCAGGGGAGCTTCTAGGCTGTCCTTCCTCCCGACCGGAAGGCGCGTTCTGTTCAACCGCGTTGTTCGGTCCGACCCAACAAAGCTGCGATGGCGGTGGTCAACTCGCTCGCATCGATCGGCTTCGCCATATGCATCTGGTACCCCGCCAGTAGCGCGCGGCGGCGATCTTCGGGACGGGCCAGAGCAGTTAGTGCGATCGCGGGCAACGCTTGGTAGCTGTAGCCGCGCGCGCGCACTTCACGAATCAACGCGTAGCCGTCCAGCTCTGGCATTCCGATATCACTGACCAGCACCTGCGGGGTACTCCGTTCGAACTGCGCCAGCGCCGATTTGACATTGAAGGCGGTCTTCACTATCGCACCGGTTTCCTCCAGGATGCGCGACAGCACAGCGCAAGTGTCAGTGTCATCGTCAACGACCAGGACGCGAACCCCTTCCAGACGTGCAAACTCGGGCGCCCTTGGCGACTCCGCGTTGAGAGGATCGCGAAAGGTTGCGGCTACCGGTAGTGTCACAGTGAATTTCGCGCCCTGCCCTATGCCCGCGCTCGACGCACTCACGGTTCCGCCGTGCATCTCCACCAGGTGTTTGACGATGGCAAGTCCGAGTCCCAGCCCGCCGTGACCGTGGTTGCTCTTGGTGTCACCTTGACGGAAGCGATCGAACAGGTATGGGAGCAACTCGGGCCTGATTCCCTGACCATTGTCGGCGACGTTGATCTCGACGTGAGATTCCACGCGTTCGAGTCTGAGGTCGATATTTCCCCCGCTAGGCGTGAACTTGATCGCGTTGTTCACCAGGTTCCAGACCACTTGCTGGAGCCGTCCCGCATCGCCGGAGATCAGGCCGGCATTGACGTCGAACCAGCTCTGCAGCTTGAGTTGTTTCGCATCGATGGCGGGTGACAGTCCCTCCAGGGCGCCCTTCATCATGGCGGCTAGGTCGACCGGTCTGATCTCGAGCCGCAGTTTACCGGAGACGATGGCAGATACATCGAGCAAATCCGAAATTAGCTGCGCCTGGACTTTGGTATTGCGTTCGATTGCGGACAAGCCGCGCTCGATCTGCACCCGGTCATCAGTGTCGTGCTGCAGCCGTTGGGTCCAAAGCAGGATCGAGTTCAGCGGGGTGCGCAATTCGTGGGACAGGGTGCTCAGGAATTCATCCTTGAGGTAGTTGGCGCGCTCGGCTTCGGCGCGGGCGCTGCGCTCGCTGGCAAGCAGGTCATTGCGTTCGCTTTCAAACCGCATGCGGTCGGAGATGTCGGTAATGACGGCCAGCCTGACCCCGCGCAACGAATGCGCCGAAATGTGCCATTCCAGATGGATCAGCTGGCCGTCGGGCCCTGCCATCGCAAAGGTTCCGCGCCAGGTTCCGGTCTCTTCCAGCGAGCGTTGGATTTCGTGCGAATCGGAGGGCCCTCCCGGCGGAATGAACGAGAGCAAGGGAAAGCCGATGATCTCCTCGCGCTTACGGCCTAACACCCCGCACATTGCAGGGTTCACCTCCAGGTAGTTCAGGCGCTCATCGAGCAACACGATCCCGATGAAGGCATTCTCGAAAACGGTCCTGAATTTCGCTTCGCTCTTGTGCATCTCCTCCTCCGCGCGACGCGCGCGGAGAAATGCCTTGATCGTCGCGATCAACACCGAGGGCTCGATTGGATGCGTGAGGTAACCATCAGCGCCGGAGTCCAGTCCGTGCGCTTTGTCCAAATCGGTTACGAAGGTGGCCGAGACGTGGATGATCGGTATTCGCGCCGACCGCGGATCCTGCCGCAGGCGGCGGCAGACTTCAAACCCATGGAGGTCGGGCAGGTTCACATCGAGCAGCATTAAGTCGATATCTTCAAGCGCCAGGTCGAACGCTTCCTCGCCGCTGGTTCCTTCAGCGACGTCAAACCCCGCCGCACGCAGCACCCGCGAAGTCGAATAAAGGGTGGCGTGGTTGTCGTCCACCACCGCCACGCGTGGGGTTGGATCAGACATCTTTGACCCTCGCCCCCCTCGCAGTTTCGCTTACCGTTTGCGAAGAATCGCCTGAAGTAAATTGAATCGGAAGGGTGACGTAAAAAATCGACCCCTGGCCGAGTTCGCTTTCGACCCCTACACTCCCACCGAGGAGTTCCGCCAGCCGTTTGCTGAGCGCCAAACCGAGGCCTACGCCCTGCACGCGACGCTGGATTCGGGAATCGACCTGTACGAAATCGCGAAACAATGCGCCCAGATGCTCTCGCGCAATGCCGATGCCGGTATCCGCGACCGCGAATTTCACCCAGCCTGGAGCGTGGCTCTCCGCTGATACTCGCACCTCACCCCGGCGGGTGAACTTAAGCGCGTTGGAAATGAAGTTGCGCAGAATTTGCCCGATTTTTTTGTCATCCGAGAAGGCTCGCGGGAGACCAACCGGCTCCTCGAACACCAGCCCGACCTGAGGATTGTTGAGCATCGGCTTGAACATTCCGCGAAGCGCGGCGAACAGGTCGACCAGCTCAAACCATGCCGGCGAAATCGAAATCCGCCCTGCCTCGATCTTGGCTAGGTCGAGCAAATCGTTCACCATCTCGCTCAGTTCCTGGGCGGAACTTTGGATGAAACCGATCTGTTTCTCCTGCTCGGGGGTCAGCGGTCCATCGAGCCGATCGAGGAGGATTCGGGTCAAGCTGCGGATCGAGCCAAGCGGAGTACGAAACTCGTGGCTCATATACGATAGGAAGCGGCTTTTTAAATCCGAGGCTTCCCGCAACTGCTGCGCCTTATCGTCTAGTTCCGCATAGAGCGCGACGACCCCGCTGTTGGTCTCCGCGAGTTCGCGGCTCAGGGACTCGACTTGCTCAACTCGCTGGGCCAACTCGGCTTTCAACGCATCATGCTCGGCGCGCATGGGCTCGCTCTCTTTTACGCTCAGTTCGTCGTCACACATGTGCATCAAACAGGCTCGCGGTCAGGCGTCCCGCCAGGACGGTTGCATCGTCACGGGTGCGCTTCGCGTCGCGGTACACTATGCCGGCGATGACCGCGACATCGGTCCGCGCCAGTCCCGGATAGTTCCCAAGGTTCCAACGTTCGTTCAAGCCGTCCGAATGCATCACCAGGAGATCACCCTCCTGCCATCGGTAGTCAAATTGTTGCACCTTGCGCAGACCCGCGCCCACAATTCCGCCATGTGAAACCAGCGACTGCTGCCGGTTCGCGGCGAGATTTACGATCCGCGCCGCAATGTTGCCCACTCCTGCGTAATGAAGCTCTCGCGCGCCAAGATCAATCTCCGCAATCGCCAGCGCCGCGCCCCGCGTCGAGCGCATTGCCGCATCTGCCGCCGCTAGATAGTCGGCAGGGGTCGGAAACCAGTGTTCGCTGAAAACCTCTAAAGCTTGCCCGGCGGCAGCCGCCGCGAGCGGACCGTGCCCCAGTCCATCGACGACAATTGCGGCGAGTTTGTTGCCCACCTGGCGCAAGCTCCACGCATCTCCGCACTCGGTCTCGCCCGGTGCCGGAACGCTGATCGCAGAAAATTCACAGGGACCCGGGTGAGGTCCGCCGCCCCGAACGCGCGACATTACCACGCTTCCCGCGGGCTGCCTTGAGTTGATATCGAAGTCGGTGGACAGACGGCGTACTGCGCCCAGTCCACATCCCCGCGTCCCGCCCCGCGAGTAGCCGTCCGCAAGGCAGACGCTCACATCGTCGATTCCCGGGCCTCGATCGAGAGCGATTATCTCAAGACCCGGTGCGGTTTCGTCCGGAAGCAAGCGCAACACAATTTCGCCACCCTGGGCATGCGCGAGCAGATTGGTCGCAAGTTCGGTGACGATCAGCGGGACCTTGCCCAATTCGGCTGGCGGGAGCTTTGCGCGCTCGGCCATTTGCGTGGAAATGCGCCGCGCTTCACCGACCGAGCTACGGTCATGAATCTCGATAGATCGATGCTGATGAACCGCCATCAATGGATCATTTCCATCGGGTTATAATCACTGTAGTCCCAACCCCCGGTTTGGAGACCAGTTCGAATTCATTGACCAGTCGTTTCGCGCCCGGCAAGCCCAAACCCAGTCCGCTGCCGGTCGTCCAACCATCCTTCATGGCGAGCTTGGTATCTTCGATTCCGGGACCGCTGTCGTTAAAGGTGAGCCGCAAGCCCTGACGTCCGTTTTCGGCCACCGTTTCCCACACCATGGTTCCTCCGCCGCCATGGACGAGAGCATTGCGGGCCAACTCGCTCGCCGCCGTCACCAGCTTGGTCTGATCGACGATGGTGAAGCCTAGTCCGCGAGCGGCGGAGCGGATCGCCTGCCGCGCGAGGACGACATCTTGCTCACGGACCAGCGGCAATGCTTCACTTTTTGACGGGACCATTTCTGGAATCCTGTGACGCGTTTAGCATCGCCATTCCGCGCTCCACGTCGAGCGCGGTCATCACACCCTGGAGCGTGAGTCCCAGCTCGACCAGAGTTATCGCGACCGCGGGTTGCATTCCGACCACCACGGTACCGGCGTCGAGAATCCGTGACATTGCGGAGATATTGCTGATCGTCCTGCCTATGAAAGAGTCCACGATCTCGAGCGCTGATATATCGATCAGCACACCGTGCGCGTGGGTTTTCTCGATCATCCCGGTCAGGTCTTCCTGAAGCTGAATCGCGACTCGATCGTCCATCTCCACCTGAATGGTAACCAGCAGAAACGGACCCATACGAATAATTGGAATTCTTTCCATGCTTGGCCATCAATGCTGGGTGTTAACGATCGACAGTCCGGATAGTTTGAGGGCGAGCCCGAGCGCATCTGCCAGCGTCGCCTTGGTAGTCACTCCCTGCAGGTCGATGCCTAGATGAACGATGGTCTGCGCAATTTGCGGTCGAATTCCGCTGATGATGCAATCCGCACCCATCATCCGAATGGCGGTTACGGTCTTGAGCAGATGTTGGGCAGTCTGGGTATCTACCGTGGGCACTCCGGTGATGTCGATGATCGCGGTGCCCGAACCGGTCTCGACGATTCGCTGGAGCAGCGTTTCCATGACTACCTGCGTGCGCGCGCTGTCCAGCGTGCCGATGATGGGGAGCGCGAGAATTCCTTCCCACAACTTGACCACCGGCGTCGACAGTTCAAGCATTTCCTGCTGTTGGCGCCCAATAACCTCTTCGCGCGCTTTCTGGAAGGTCTTGAC
The DNA here is from genome assembly GCA_036495685.1 of Candidatus Binataceae bacterium. Taxonomy (NCBI): domain Bacteria; phylum Candidatus Binatota; class Binatia (SeqCode); order Binatales (SeqCode); family Binataceae (SeqCode); species Binataceae bacterium (SeqCode). The sequence continues at coordinate 7,650 of DASXMJ010000056.1, forward strand.
CGTGTGCATTCCGAGCTTGTCGATCAGCTCGGTCGTGCTCCACACTTCGTCGGCCAGCAGCTGCGCGTCTTTGCCGAGTTCTTTGCGCAGGCGCTCGAAGAGTGGTTTCTTTAAAGAAAAGATAAAGGTGGCCGTCTGGTCCGACGTAAATCCCTGCATTGCTCGCGAGCGAGAGACATCCTTCAAAAATTCCAGGATTGGCACCCAAGCCTTGCTTTCAATGCTCTCAATGCCGTCGGCCGAAGCCGCCTGCAGGAGGCCAAGAAACTCACGCGTCTGGGTTGACAACTCCGACTCGCTGATTCGGAGGTCGCCGTTGAGCCTCTTTGTCAAATCCTTCATCCACTCAGCCTGAAGGTCTACGGTGTATTTCTTGATAATTGCCGGCGCTTTAGATTTTGCGATTGCCATGATGACTCCTCCTCCGGGTTAGCACCGGCGACCAGGAACAAACTCAAACGCTGGTTAATTGCGGAAACTCAAGGCCGGGCCGCGGCCTAGCAGCTAGTTGGCACTAACCCGAAGACCACGGGCATGCAGCGGAGCAAGAGGTCGTCGCGCAGCCACTTGTTTTATTTTGCTGTGCCATCCCTCTCAGCCAGTTCGCCATTTACCAAGCGTGCTCCTCTTCGTTTTCTCCTTATCTCCGCTCGACGAGAAACCGCGTCCTCAGATCCGCACGACTGCTTGGGTGCAAACGCATCGTAACCCGGTTAGGCAGAGTTTTTCCATTAAAACTTACCGTCTGACGGGTACGGTGAAGTGCGGCGGCGGTCGTGCTAGGTTCTTGGGCCGTGGCAGTCGACCGGCGATGACGGGGGCGCCCGGTCCGATTCCCAGTAGCGGCGAAATTGGAACCACGCATAATCGAACGCGCTGACCATCCGATCTCGCGCCGCGACATCGATCCCAACGTACTGAGTGTCCTTTATCGCCTGATCAACGCGGGACACCTCGCTTACCTCGTGGGCGGCGGGGTACGCGACCTGATGCTGGGGCGCCGGCCCAAAGATTTCGATGTCGGTACCTCGGCCCATCCTCAGCAGGTTCGCGATCTCTTCCGCAACTCGCGCCTTATCGGCCGGCGGTTTCGCTTGGTCCACGTATTCTTTGGTCCCCACAATGTCGAGGTCGCGACCTTTCGCCGCCGCAGCGAAGATCTCGGCGGCCCCGACGATCCTTTGATTCGGGTCGACAACACTTTTGGCACACCGCAAGAGGACGCGTTCCGCCGCGACTTTACGGTCAACGCGCTGTTTTACGACCCTGCGACTTTCCACGTGATCGATTACCCGGGGGGCGTCGACGATCTTGGCGCCAGGTTGATCCGCACGATCGGAGATCCGGAAACCCGCATGCGCGAGGACCCGGTCCGCATGCTGCGCGCGGTGAGATTTGCGGCGAAGCTGGAGTTTGCGATAGAACCCGCCACCCGCGCGGCGATTGAACGGCACCGCCACGACCTGCTGAAAGCGGCGATGCCACGCCTGGTCGAAGAGACCTATCGCACGCTGGGACAGGCCGCGGCGGGGCGCGCGGCCTGTCTGATGGAAGAGCTGGGACTGCTTGAGCCGCTGCTGCCGTTTCTCTCGCAGCATCTGAAAGCCTCATCCGGCAGCGGCGCGCAACCATTGATGATTTCTCACATGATCGCGCTCGGACATCTCATCGATGAGGGATTTGCGGCCGATCATGCCTTCGTGCTGGGAGCCATGTTCTTCGATTTTATGCGCGCGCGTCGATCACGCGCCGAGAGCAACGAATTCGACCTGCTCACCGAATTGCGCCTGCGCGGGTTTGCCCGGGGCGATACCGAGCGGATGCGGCTGGTCACAGATGCGTTCGAGCATCTCGCCGCACCCTCGCGACGGGCCCGACGGCTGATGCACCGACCTTACTTTGCTCACGCGCGACTATTCTTCGAAATGGTGGCCCCCAGCTATGGAATCGACATCGGGCCGCTGCAGCGATTTCTCAATGACCCCGGGACGTTCTTCGCCGGGAAGCCCAGCGGCGACGACCGCGCCACCTCAGGACATCGGCGGCGCCGACGCCGACGGCGTCACCGCCGATCGCGGCACCCGCAGGGCGGGCTCAGCGCTGCGGCTGGCTCCCCAAGCAAGCAGGCTCCGATATCGACTCCAGACGCGCCTCGCCGCCAGTGAGTTGCCCGGCGCCTTGTCCGGTGATCAGCGATAGACTAGTTTCTGTTGGGCGATCGGCGCACGGCTCAATGGCGCGTGCCAATTCTTTCGCGAGCGAGGTCACTAGCCTTGGCGGTGGACAGTCTGCGTTCCGAGAAAATCTGGATGGATGGCCAGCTGGTTCCCTATGACCAGGCCAACGTCCACGTGCTCACCCATAGCCTCCACTATGGGCTTGCCGTATTCGAGGGGATGCGCTGCTACCAGGACGATGACGGGCGGTCGGCGATTTTTCGCGGGCGCGAACATATCCGGCGCCTGCTTGAATCGGCGCATATCGTGGAGATGCCGGTTCCCTACAGCCAGGAAGAGCTCCTTAAGGCGTGCGCCGACGTGGTGCGCACCAACAAGCTGGCGGAATGCTACCTGCGGCCGCTGGTGTTCTACGGCGAAGGGGAGATGGGCCTGGCGGCGCGCGGAAACAAGAGCCGGGTCGCAATCGCAGCCTGGAAATGGGGCGCATACCTTGGATCGGAAGGCTTGACCAAGGGCGTACGTCTCAAAACCTCCTCCTTCGCCCGCTTTCACCACAACTCCATGATGCCCGCGGCCAAAGCTTCGGGTCACTACGTCAATTCGATTCTCGCCGGCTACGAGGCGCGCCGCGGCGGGTACGACGAGGCGTTGCTGCTCGATACGGAAGGCTATGTCGCCGAAGGCAGCGGCGAGAACGTATTCGTGATTCGCGACGGTATCGTACGCACGCCGCCGCTCTCATCGGTTCTGCCCGGAATCACGCGCGATGCGGTGATCAGGATTCTGCGCGACGGGGGGATCGAGGTACGTGAGGAGCTGTTCGCACGCGATGCCTTCTACATCGCCGATGAAGCATTCATGACCGGCACCGCGGCCGAAGTAACGCCCGTGGTCGAACTGGATGACCGTAAGATCGCCTCCGGTACGCCAGGGCCGATCACACGCAAGGTCCAGCAGGTCTTTGAGGGTGCGCTGCACGGTCGTGAGCCGAAATACCGGGGCTGGCTCTATTACATCTAGACCGCCTATCGGTTTGGGAACCGTCGGGCGATCTCGCGAATTGAAGAGAGCGGGGAATCGCCTATGAAGATGATCGTCGCAACCATGGTCGTCATCGCGCTGGCTCTGGTTTTCGTAGCGCTGCGTCCGCGCATGGCGCGAGCCGAGCTGCTGAAAGAGGGACAGGTCGCGCCGCCCTTTTCGACTCAGATGGTGCAGGGCGACCAGGTAACTCCAATTTCCCTGACCGACCTGCACGGGCGCACGGTCATTCTTTACTTCTATCCGAAGGACGATACGCCGGGGTGCACCAAGGAGGCGTGCTCGTTTCGCGACGGGTTTGCGCGCTTTCAAGCCGCGGGCCTGGTGGTGCTGGGCTGCAGCATCGACTCCAGCCAATCCCACAAGGCATTTATCAAGAAGTACAACATCCCTTTCCCGCTCCTGCTCGATCCCGAAAAAACCATCGCGACTGAATATGGAGCCGCAAACGGAATTCCGATTCTTGGACTCGACCGGCGCATCACGTACGTGATCAATCAGGACGGGATTATCGAGAAGGTCTACCCGAAGGTCGATCCCTCGGTGCACTCGACAGAAATCCTGGCCGACCTGAAGATACCGCAGAATCCGGCTCCGGCACCGGCCGCCGCCGCTCCAGCCGAGGAGCCATCAAGCGATCAGAACTAGCCTCCTGCATCGCAACAAGGCGAGGGTAAATCTCGGTTCGACCGCAACAGGAAGGATCGACCCCCCGGCGCGGGTCCGCGCCACTATTCCGGCTGCTGCGATGTGATCGACGGCGAGTAGCCCAGGCTCGCGGCAAGAAAGACCGCGGCCTCCGCCAGAGATTCGGCAGCATGGGTTTCCTGCGCCAATTTCGTGAGCGACTCGATATGCCTGGTAACGCTGTCGCCCGGGTCGAACAGCGCGTCGATGATCGGGTTGGGGTCGTAACCTGACTCGGCGAGCGCTTCGCGGGTCGCGCGGCGCCAGAATTCGCGCGGCTCGATTTTCTCGAAATCGACCAATTCGTTCACGCGATCGCGGAACATCGTGATCAGAGGCCGATAGCTATCATTAATCGCCAAATACTCGGGGACGCCCTGGCTTTCTAAGAAGTCCGCCACCTTCCCCCGAACCCCGTAAACCCCGGCCGACTGGGGTGCCGGATCGAGTTGTACCAGTCGTTCCACCCTACCCACAGAGTCGCGCTCGATGCCGAGCGGATAGAGCCGGCAGGCAAGCGGGCGTCCTAGATGAACACCGCATCTGGTGCCGTGCAACGCAGCGCAAGCGCCGTCTGCATTGAAGCGAAGGATCGACCCGCGCCGGATCGTGAAGCGCCGCACCGCCTCGGCGCCGGGGACTCCCGCCGCCCGCGCGATCATAAACAGGTCGTATGGCGAAAGCGTAATCACCTTGTCGCGGCAGCATTGTCCGCACGCGTTGCACAGATATGAGAATGGGCTTTGCCGATTCATCCAACCCTCGGTTTCACCGACAGGCCCGGGCGCGAGTCGGCCGCGCTGCGCAACTGCCCGGTGCACGGATGGCTGTCGTGCTTGCCGCAGAATTGCAAAAAGTCAGCGGGGCATATCGCCTTTCAAATACATAGTCCCGGTCGGCTTTTCCGTGCCGTTGGCGGGCTCAAGCGTAACCGCGGATGCGACGATTTCCTCCCCTTTAGGCGGCATGATCAGAGCGACCCTGGCGACGCCCTCGGCCGGTGCCTCGAACAGCCCTGCACGGATCGGTCCGGCCTCGCGACCAATCCACCACGCTTCGTAAATTTTGTCGGTCGGGGCGGGTGGGAGGCCGGATACCTGCATAAACGCCGTGTGACTGCTCGGACTAAATGCCACCGTCCCACTAGCCTTAGGCGCGGCAGCCAATCCCGCCAGATGGACCACGCGTGCATCGGGCGAAAACGCTGCCAGGGTCAGGTTCGAGGTGAGAGACAGTTGCGTCTTCAGGTCTGCTATCCGGGCGGACGCGATTTCCAGGCCCCGCTGAAGCTCATCTATCCGTGCCCGCAAGGCAGCTACTTCAAAGCTAGCAGTACCACGCGCCGACTGAAGTCCGCGGTACAGGCTCAGAACGTTGAAGCCGAGCGCGATCAAAGCGAGCGCCGCAATCGCAATCGCCGCGAACGAGACCATGTGGATTCGGTCCCGCGGACGCATCGCGCGATCCCGGTCCCGCATACCCGCGCGGCTTCCCGGGGACAAGGTCTGGTCTGCGTCGAGCCTGGCTTCGACCAGCTGCCATATACGCTCGTTGCTTGCGCCCTCCCGGTCCGCGGTCAGCGCGAGCGCTCCCAAAGCCTCACGAAACGATGCGAGTTCGCGCTCGCATTCAGGGCAGCCCCCGGCCAGATGCGTCGTTACGGCACGGTCCTCGTCGGACTCGAGCCGGTCGAGCGCCCTCAGCGGCAGCAGGTCTTTGACCTCTTCGTGATTCATCTTGGCTAGTCGACTCTACCAGCCAGGTTGTCGCGGAGTTTGATCAACGCCGTGCGCATGCGGGTCTTAACCGTCCCGAGCGGTAGCCCGGTCCGTTCCGCAATTTCTGCTTGCGACAGATCGGAAAAGTATGCGAGTTCGAGCACCTCACGCTCCCCGTCCTTGAGTTCCGCCAATATCCTGGATACCTGCTGCTTTCGTTCCGCGCTAAAAATCGCCTGCGACGGATCGTCCTCGTGGCCAATCAGGCCGGGGTCCTCGGCAGACCGCTCCCGCGACTTGCGGGAACGCAGGCGATCGATTGCGCGACTACGCGCCAGCATCATCAGCCACGCTCCCACCGAGCCGCGACTGCGATCGAATCGCGACGCATCCCGCCAGGCCTGCCACAAGACATCTGCGGCGACTTCTTCGGCATCGGCTCGGCTGGCCAGGATTCGTTCTGCGACGACCGCGATCGCATTGCCATAGCGCTGGTTGAAGGCGCGCAGAGCTTCCTGCCTACCGGAAGCCATCGCAGCCACCAACTCCAGGTCGGTCATGCGACTTGCAGTGCCCTCGACCACGACCCCCCCGCGTTATATACGCCCGCACGGTGGCGGCGGATTGAAAATTTTACCCCCGGCGCGAGGGCTGCTTGCCCGGCTCAGCGGAAGCACTAGGGAATAAAACCGCATTTCATTGTCGCGGCGCAGACTCGCCAGCCGCCGCCCTTCCTAGGAGTCTTGGTGACAAGAGATTCCTCGTCTCCGGCCCACAATCAAACGCGCGTCTGAAACGTCTGATCTCCCCCCTCAGCCGAACACTCCCGCCGCGACCAGCGCGGTAATCCGTTCTTCGCCATAGCCCAGGATCTTCTCGAGTACATGCGGATTGTGCTCTCCGAGCGAAGGCCCCGCAGCCTGCACACGGGCCGGGGTACGCGAGAGATGCGCGCGCGGTCCTTCGACGATCGTCTTGCCAAGCGTCGAGTGATTTACTTCGACGAAATGCGCGCTGTGGGCCATCTGCGGATCGCGCGCAGCCTGCGCGCTGTTCTGCACCTGGTGTGCTGGTACGCCACGCGACTGGAGATGCGCCTCTGCCGCTCCGGCACCCATCCCGATCGTCCAGGTTGATATTGCAGCGTCTATTTCGGCAGCGTTGTCGCGCCGTCCCTTGGCGGTGGCCAGACGCGGATCGCTCGCCAGGTCTCGGCGGTTTATCACCGAACACAGTCCTCGCCATTGGGCGTCGGTTTCGCACACGATCGCGATCCAGCGATCTTCGCCCGCCGCCGGATATACCCCGTGTGGTGCGTACTCGCGATCCGAGTTACCCACCCGGCCCTGGATGCGTCCGTTCGCCGTGTAATCGAGAATCGCCGGGGCAAGGAAATGCAGCGAGGCCTCCGCCTGCGACTGGTCGATGTATTGACCCTGTCCGGTGCGCCGATGGTGATCGAGTGCGGCCAGAATCGCCATCGCGGTGAAACGTGGTGATACATAATCCGTATACGCGCCGAATGGACCGGCCGGCGGCCGATCGGGCCATCCGGTGAGGTTGTGAAATCCGGATATCGCGGCGGCCATGTTACCGAAACCCGCGATTCGCGAAAGCGGCCCGCTCTGGCCCATCAGGCAGGTACTCAGCATGATGATGTCGGGCTTGAGCTTGCGCAGCGATTCGTAGTCAAAGCCCCACGCACGCATCGCCTTGGGCGAAAACGACTCGGTCACCACCTGCGCCCATTGCAAAAGATCGTGCACCACTTCGCCTGAGCGCGGGTTCCCCAGATCGAGCGAGATACCGAACTTGCCGGCGTTGCAGTTGTTAAACAACCCTGACGAGTCCGGGCCCGCGGTGTTGTTGTGAAACGGTTGCAGCGTGCGCGCCGTATCCACCCGGGTGGGAGACTCGATCCTGATAACCGTCGCGCCGTAGTCCGCGAGGATGCGCGTCGACGCCGGACCCGCCATCACCCACATGAAGTCGAGGATTCGCACGTCGGCCAGAGGGAGTGTTTCAGCCATCACACGATTCCTTTTTCGACGAGAGCGACGAACTCGGCGGCACTGAGCCCCAGTTCGCCGCAATAGACTTCGCGATTGTGCTCACCGACGGTCGGCGGCCGATGACGATACGCGATCGGCGTAGCGCTGAATTTTGCGAACGGCCCAGGGTACAGGATCCTGCGACCCAGCTCCGGATGCTCGATCGACTGCCAGTACGCGCGCGACTCAAGCTGCGGGCTTTTCACAACTTCTTCAATCGTCGTGATCGGCGTCATCAAGAACCCGCGTTCCAGCGCGAATTGCAATAACTCGGCCTTGGTGTGGCTGCGCGTGAAGCTTCTGACGATTTCGACGACACGCTCGAATTCGCTTATCGGTTCCGCGCCGCTGGCGAGCTGATCGCCCAGCGCGATCCAGTCTTTGTCGCGGGTCGCTTGGTCGCAAAACCCGCGCTCGCAGAGGTAGTGCATCAGCTTTCGACTGAAGACTCCCAGCGCGTTTCCGAACAGAAAAGTTAGCGCGATGTATCCGTCCTTCGCCGGCCACACCAGCGGAATGTCCAGCTCGCCAATTTTGACTCCGCCGGACATCCGCCGAATCTCGACCGATCCGAGCGGCGCCGCCAGCACCCACGACTGGGTCGCCATGGCTACCGATTTCTGAGCTGCCACGTCAACCCGCTGTCCGCGGCCCGAGCGCACCGACTCGTGATGGGCAGCCAGCGCACCGACCGCCGCATCGGCGCTCGCATGTAGATATGCCTGCGGCACGCTCAGGCGCACCGGTGGCCGGTCATCGTCGCCGGTGAGCATCAGCGGTCCGCCCGCCGCCATGATTATCAAGTCGGCGTCGGCATAGCTGGCCTTGGGGCCCTCCTGACCGAACGCGCTAATCGAAACGTAGACCAGAGCGGGATTGAGGGCGGCCAGGTCGTCGTACCCAAGCCCGCGCGCTGCCATGTCGCCGGGATTGAACGATTCGATGAGAAAATCCGCGCCACTCGCCATCCGCCTGAACAGCGCGCGGCCCTCGGGGCGATCGATGTCGAGCGTAACGCTGCGTTTGTTGCGGTTGTATGCCCACCAGTAAAGCGATCGATCGGGATGAGACTCGTCGTCGAGGAAGGGACCGAGCCGGCGCGCCGGTGCTCCACCGGGCGGCTCGATCTTGATCACGTCGGCGCCCAGATCGCCGAGGACTTGTCCACACAGAAGCCCGCGCTCGGTGGTCAGATCAAGAACGCGATACGGTGAAAGCATGTGCATCGTCAGCCAACCCGCTCCACCCTTACCACCACCGAAGGGCAGGCGGTCAAGCGCATCTCGCGACTCTCCTTATCGAAGAGCGCCGATCCTGGCGCCCGGGGGTTTTAAAGCGGCCCCCAGCGCACGCGGGAAAGAAACTGAGCAATGTCGGGACGCGATCGCTGCCGCTAGTGGCGAGGCTCGACCTCAGGAGGATGCGAGGTCTGGCACCCTATCCAGATCTCCCCGCCCTCGAAATATTCTTTTTTCCAAATCGGAACGGTTTCTTTCAGGCGATCGATCGCGAAGCGGCATGCCTCAAACGCCGCTCCTCGATGCGCCGCCGAAACTGCGATCGCGACCGAGGTCTCGCCGATTTCCACCGCCCCGATCCGGTGGGTGATCGCGATGCGCACGATGGGCCAGCGTTGCCCAGCTTCGCGCGCCAGCTTGCGCATTTCCGAGAGCGCCATCGGTTCGTATGCTTCATACTCCAGCCGAGTCACCTTGCGGCCCACGTTGTCGCGGCGCGTGGTTCCGGCGAAGGTCACGATCGCCCCGGCGGCAGGATCGCCGACCTCACGCTCCATCGCCGCGACCTCGATGCGATCGCGAACAATCGCGACCGAGCCGACCCATGGCGCCGGATCTTCGTTGGGGGGTGCGCCGCCACTCACCGGCGGGATAAAGGCGACTTCGTCATCGTTGCGCGGACGATAGTTGCCCTCGACGTATTCCTGATTGACCGCGAACCCGACCGAATCGCGATGGCCGGCGAGCGCCGGAAATTCGCCTTTCAGAGCCTTCCAGATTTCCGCGACCGTTATTCCGTCGGGAAATTCGCGCTCTAGTTCCGCGGCGCGCGCACGTTCGCGCAGGGTGGCAAACAGCTTGAGGTGCAGTCGGTTCATTGGGCAAGCAGGTAGGCGATGTGCCCGATTTGCGGCAGAATCAGCTTCTCCATCGCCAGCCGGCACGCCTTGGTCGACCCCGGCAGCGCAGCGATAAATCGGCCCTGCCGTACGCCCGCCACCGCCCGGCTGACCATCGCGGCGGCGCCAACCTGTTCGAACGAGAGCATCCGGAACAGTTCCCCGAAGCCTTCGATTTCCTTGTCCAGGAGCGTGCGAACCACGTCTGCGGTTACGTCGCGCCGGGCGAGTCCGGTCCCGCCGTTGACCACGATGGCATCCAGCGCCGGCAGATGGGTGATGATCGCGTGCGCGATTTTGGCCGGCGCGTCGGGAACGATCTCGTAATAGGTGACCTGGTGTCCCGCGCCTTCGAACAGCTCGCGGATCGCCGCGCCGCTTAGGTCGTCATCCGCGGTGCGCGTGTCGCTCGAGGTTACGATGCCGACCTTCAGATGGGCGCGCACCTGTTCTTTATGTTGCTCGGCGGGCATGGTTTTTCAGGATTACATCATCCCCGCTTCCATTATAAGCTCCGCCCGCGATGCCGATGCGAGCGGCCTCCAAGTCTCTATGAAGCGATCGGCAGGACTCAAATATGTGCTGGTGGCCGCGGCCATCGTCGCGCTGCTGCTCGTGGGCCGTCGGCTCGGAGGCGAGCTGACCTCCGCGCTCAACGCGATTTCCGCGCTCGGTCCTGCGGCGCCGCTGGCTTTCATTGCGATCTACGTCATTGCCTGCGTGCTCTTCATTCCCGGGTCGATTCTCACCATTGGCGCCGGCGTGATTTTCGGCGTCCTGTGGGGCTCAATCTACGTATCGGTCGCCTCGACCGCGGGAGCCACCGCCGCATTTCTAGTCGGGCGCTACCTCGCCCGCGAGGCGGTCGCACGCCGCATCGAACGTAACGCGCGCTTCCGCTCCATCGATGATGCGGTGGCCCGCGAAGGATGGAAGATGGTGCTCCTCACCCGCCTCTCCCCGGTGTTTCCCTTCAACCTGCTCAACTACGCCTATGGCCTTACCCGCGTCAGGCTCGCCGAGTACGTGGTCGCGTCATGGATCGGGATGATGCCGGCGACAGTGATGTTCGTGTACATCGGCGCACTGAGCGGCGACATCGCGCGGGCTGCCGCCGGCACCGGCGGCGCCTCGGCTAATCTAAGGTGGGCACTCAACGTGATCGGATTTGCAGCGACCGTCGCGATCGCAGTCTATGCAACCAGGATCGGTACGCGCGCACTAAAGGAGCGAACCTGAAGGTGGCCTCGGATGCGCTCAAGATCGCGCCGCTCGATGTGCACAACCGGGCGCTCTTGGCGAGGGTGCGTCCGCCCGGATGGCGCAATCCGACGGCCGCGCCTCGCTACAACCTGGTGGTGATTGGCGCAGGCACGGCCGGCCTGGTCTCCGCGGTGGGAGCAGCCGGCCTCGGAGCAAAGGTCGCGATAGTGGAACGCGACTTCATGGGCGGAGATTGTCTCAACTTCGGATGTGTACCCTCGAAAGCGCTCATCCGATCGACGCGCGCAGTCGCGGACGCGCGCAGCGCGGGAGTGCTGGGGGTGGAGGCACCGTCGGCCCGTATCGATTTCGCAGCCGCGATGGAACGGATGCGCCGGATACGCGCGGAGCTGGCATCCAACGATTCGGCGGAGCGGCTGCGCGATCTGGGCGTGGATGTATTCATCGGCGAAGGACACTTCACCGCGCGCGACAAGGTCGAGGTCGACGGCCAATCCCTGCAGTTTCGGCGCGCGGTCATCGCAACCGGCGCGCGTGCCGCGATGCTCCCCATTACGGGGCTTAGGGAGGCGAACGGTCTCACTAACGAAACTATTTTTTCGCTGACTGAACTGCCGCGTCGCCTGGCGATAATCGGTGCGGGGCCGATCGGCTGCGAGCTGGCGCAGGTCATGCGTCGTTTCGGCTCCGAGGTCACGCTCCTCGAAGTCGAGTCACAAATACTTATCCGCGAAGACCGCGACGCAGCCGAGCGCGTAGAGCGAGCGCTAAGGCGCGACGGCCTCATGATCACAACCGGAGCCAGGATTCTTGCGGTGGAGAAGCGCGGTGCGGAGAAGGTGCTGCGCGTCGAGGTCGGTGGCGTCGAGCGGGAGATCAGCGTCGATGAAATTCTGTTGGGTGTTGGACGGGCGCCCAACGTCGATGGATTGGGCCTGGAGGCCGCAGGCGTGAAATATGATCGCAGCGCGGGTATCAAAGTAGATGACTACCTGCGCACCACGAATGCCCGCATATATGCTGCCGGCGATTGCGCGTCAGCCCTAAAGTTCACCCACCTTTCCGACGCGCATGCGCGGATCGTGCTGCGCAACGCACTCTTCTTGGGGCGCGCTCGCGTCAGCGCGCTGACCATTCCCTGGTGCACCTACACCGATCCTGAAATCGCACACGTCGGTCTCTACGAAGCCGAAGCCCTAACGCGCGGCATCAAGGTCACGACCTACGTGCAGGAAATGGCCGAGGTCGATCGCGCCGTGCTCGACGGCGAAACCGAAGGCTTCCTGAAAGTGCACGTCAAGGAGAAAACCGATCAAATCGTTGGTGCGACACTGGTCGCGAAGCACGCCGGCGAGCTGATCTCCGAGTTAACCACGGTGATTGCGGCCGGCGTCGGGTTGGGCAAGCTCGCGGAAGTTATTCACCCATACCCAACCCAGGCGGAGGTCATCCGCAAGATCGCAAATCAGTACAACCGGACGCGCCTGACCCCGTTCGCGGCAAAAATGTTCCGCCGCTGGTTTGCCTGGACGCGCTAGGGTTTTGGAAATCCCGTTATCTTCGGGCAGGTTAGCAATAAGTGGTCGAACCTGGGCGTGTCGGAACCAGGCGCAGCACGCGCGGACCGCGGAGTGGTCTCGCGGCACCCATCGCCCGGCGCATTGATTCATGGTGGTCGGTGGACGGCATCGGCATGGTGCACGGCCGGCGACCTAGAGGAACCCGGGACCTTCGGATGCCCCGAAACTCAGCGGGATCTGGGGACGCTTCCTGGTCTAGCGCAATCGCACGTTGAAAGCTTGGCGGCCTTTCTCTCCCGATCGCACTTCGAACTGGACTTCGTTACCCTCGCGCAGCTCTTCGAAATACATCTTCGGCCCCAGGCGTGAGCGATGAAAAAACACCTCGTCGCCGCCGTCGTCAGGAATGATGAAGCCGAAACCTTTGTCCTTGACTACTTTCTTGATTGTGCCGAACACGCAATGAATTCCTCCGCGGCCGATGCTTCGATGCTTGAGCTTATGCCCTTCGCTTCGTATGTAAAGAGTGTCATACACGCATAACAAGCAGGATTCCGCGAAGATGCTCAAAGCCGTCACTCTTAAGGAAATCGAAAAAATCTTCGAAGTTCTCGACGCGCTGGGAATCTCGCGCGAAGCGGTTATCATTCCGCTGCGCCCCGAGCATCCGGGCCGCGTGTCCTTGCTGAAAGATGGCAAGCTCGAAATTGTGGTCGAACGCGACGACGATTTCGCCGCATGGGTCAGGTCGCTGGAGAACCGGATTCGCGCGTTGATGGAGTCGCAGCCGGAGGAGTGAGTTCGATTAAGAGTGCGCCGTGATCGACCATCTGCCCCGGCGCCACCAGCACCCGCTTTACGACCGCGTCGCTCTCGGCCGCCAGTGCCGTTTCCATCTTCATCGCTTCCAACACCACCAGTGTCTGTCCCGCGACTACCGCGTCGCCTTCTCTGACCGGGACGCGCAGCACCTTGCCCGGCATCGGTGCGGTGATTTCCGCGGCGGCGAGTCCGCGCGCACGATGACGGCCGCCTTCTTCCGCGCGGACGAAAGAGAACGTGCGCGGTCCGACCGCTACTAAAATAGTGTCCTTTCGTCTCGCGCTGGCGATACGAAACCGACGGCCGTCGATGGACAGCGTCCCGCCCCCGCTGGCGAGCGCATCGAACTGGGCGGAAACTTCGCGTCCGTCGATACGCGCGCGAAGGTGGGTGCCCTCCCGCTCGAGTATTTCGACTTCCCGCTCGCCGCGTTCTTCGGCCGCACGCAGCCTCACTGCCGTCTCCACAGCTCGAACCCGCCGAGCTCCGCCCACGGCGATCGAGTCGATGCGGTGCGGCCGCCATTTTCTGCGCCGCGCACCGGTGCCTGAGTAGCGAGTGCCGCGGCGATCAGCGCGGCATCGCTTTCCGCCTGGTCGTCGAGCGGCGGATCGGAAAAGAGCTCGTCTATAAAGCGAGTCGACAGATCGGCACTTGCGAATCGCTCGCTGGCCACCGCGTCGCGGAGAAAGCCCGCCGTATTGGTAACACCCAGGATCGCAAACTCATCAAACGCCGCCAGCATTCTACCCCGCGCCTGTTCGCGATCGGTGCCGGAGCAGATCAGTTTGCCTAGCAGTCCATCGTAAAAGGCACCGATCTCCGCCCCCGCCACCAGATGGGTGTCAAAGCGCACCCCGGGACCTGCGGGTACCCGGAGATCCACCACGGTCCCAGTCGCGGGCCGGAAACCGTGCCGCGCATCTTCGGCATAAACCCGGCACTCGATGGCACAGCCCTGTGGCGCGCCGGGAGCTCCGACCTTCTGTCCCATCGCGATTTTGAGCTGCTCCGCGACCAGATCGCAGCCGAAACGGATTTCGGTAATCGGATGTTCGACCTGCAGCCGGGTGTTCACTTCCAGAAAATAGAACTCCTCGTTATCGACCAGAAACTCCACCGTGCCGGCGTTGACATATTGCGCGGCCCGCGCCAGCCGCAGCGCCGCATCGATCATGGCGGCCCGCGTGGACTCGGACAGTCCTGGCGCCGGCGATTCCTCGATCACCTTCTGATGACGCCGCTGAATCGAGCATTCGCGCTCACCCAACGCGACTACGTTGCCGTGCTCGTCGCCGAGAATCTGCACCTCGATGTGACGCGGGCGCGCCAGGTATCGCTCCAGAAACACCCGTCCGTCGCCGAACGCCGAGCTGGCTTCGCGCGAGGCAGCCTGTAGCGCCGCGTCGAGGTCTTCCACCGACTCGACCACCCGCATGCCGCGCCCCCCGCCGCCGGCGGCGGCTTTCACCAGCAGCGGAAGGCCGGATCGCGCGGCAAAATCGCGTGCGGCGGATGGCTCGATCGCTTCAAGGCCGGGGACGACCGGCACCTTGGCCGCGGCGGCGAGCTTGCGCGCCGCGATCTTGTCGCCGAGCTGAGCCAGTACCTTCCCGGGTGGCCCGACGAAAATGATTCCGGCCTCTTGGGCGGCCCGCGCGAACTCGGCGCGCTCGGAGAGAAAACCGTAGCCCGGATGGACCGCGTCCGCGCCAGTATCGCGCGCAGCCTCTATGATCGCGTCGATATTCAGGTAGCTCTCGGCCGCCTCCGCGGCGCCGATGAGGCGCGCCTCATCGGCCGCAGCCACGTGGGCGCTGCGCGCATCAGCCTCGGAATACACCGCCACGGTGCGAATGCCCATTACCCGCGCGCTGCGGATGATGCGGATGGCAATTTCTCCGCGATTTGCGACCAGAAGCTTGTGGATTTGCCGTTCAGGCATCGTCTCAAACTAACCTCTGACTGCCGCGCTGAAAAGCCGTTGATCGTTATCCAGCCGAGGGTCTAGTTCTCTATTGGACCGATCGTGTCTTTCTGACCGGGCCGCTGCCGGCTCGGCGGAAGCGCGATCGCTCTAGGCAAACCATTCGGGGGCACAGCACATGATCCGTTATTTCGAAGATTTCTCGCCCGGCCAGCTGTTCAAACACTGGCCCGGCCGCACCATCACCGATTTCGACAACACCTGGTTCACTCTCATGACGATGAACACCAACCCGCTGCACTTCGATGCCGCCTATGCCGCCAAGACCCAGCACGGGCGTTGCCTGGTCAATGGCCTGCTGGTGCTTGCCACGGTCGTCGGTATGAGCGTCAAGGACGTCAGCGAGAACGCGATCGCCAACCTCGAATATGAGTCCGTGCGCCACTCCGCGCCGACCTTCGGCGGCGACACGCTTTATGCCGAAACTATGGTGCTGGAGACCACGCCGTCGAAGAGCAAAGACGATCGCGGCATCATCTATGTTGAGACGCGGGGGTTCAACCAGGACGGCGACCAGGTGATGATCCTGCGACGGCGAATCCTCCAGCCGCGCCGTCCGGCTTGAACCAGATGGATCATCTGTACTTCGTCGTTCACACTCATTGGGACCGGGAATGGTACCAGCCCTTCCAGCAAATGCGCGCGCGGCTGGTTGCGATGGCGGATCGAATGATTCCGCTGGTGGAGTCGGGCGAGGTTCCATCTTTCCATTTCGACGGACAGACCATCGTGCTGGACGACTACCTGGAGGTCCGCCCCGAAATGGCGCGGCGTCTCAAAGCCTTGATTCGCGCCGGTAAAATCCAGATCGGCCCGTGGTACGTGCTCGCGGATAGCTTTCTGGTCAGCGGCGAGTCGTTGATCCGCAATCTCGAAATCGGGCGGGCGGCGGCGCGCAAGTTCGGGCGCCCGCTGGAGGTGGGCTACCTGCCGGACCAGTTCGGCCACTGCGCACAGCTTCCGCAAATTCTCACTGGGTTTGGCTTTCGCACCGCCGCGCTGTGGCGCGGGGTCGATGCCTCCATCGCGCGCAACCGCTTTGTCTGGAAAGCGCCGGATGGATCATCGGTGCTCACCGCGTACCTCCCCTACGGCTATTCAAACGGTGCGAACTTGCCCCTGGAATCGATGGAGAGTTTCCTCGCGCATGCAAGGGTGATCGCGGATCGAGAACGTGGATTCGCCGTCGACGCGCCCATCCTGGTGATGAACGGTACCGACCATGCTGCGCCCGACGCCCGCTTGATGGCGCGCGTTCGCGAGGCGCGCGAAAGCAGCGCGATGAGCTTTGAAGTTGGTCCGCTTGAAACGATCGTGGATCGTCTGGCGGGGCTGTCCCTTGAAGGAATCTCAACCCATCGCGGCGAGCTGCGCTCTCCCTATCGTGCACATCTGCTGCCCGGAGTGACCTCGGCCCGCACTTGGATCAAGCAGCGCGATTTCTACAACTGCTATGTGCTGGAACGGTTGGCGGACCCCTTGGCCGCGCTCGCGAACGCCCGTGGCGCAGGTGGCGGTCTCGCCGCGTGGCTGGAGATGGCGTGGCGCACCGTGCTGCAGAACCATCCGCACGATTCGATCTGCGGATGTTCGGTCGACCAGGTGCACGACGACATGCGCTACCGCTTCGACCAGGCCGCGATGCTCGCGGAGAACGTTGTGCGGCGCGCGTCTGCGGCAATTTTGCCGAACACCGCCAACGGCCGGACCGGGCTGGCTGTCTTCAACCCCTCTTTCTCATCACACGCCCTGGTCACCGGCGAGGTTGAGGTTACCGATCCGAGCGCGCGCTACGCGGTGGAAGGGCCCTCGGGGCGGATCGCGGTCGCAGTGGACGTCGCTGGTGCCGAGCGATCGTTTGAAGTTGAGATGGCGGCCACGGACTTAAAGCCGTTGGTGGCGGCGCTAAGCCACCCAACCATGTTGGGCCGCACGATCAATCGCTACGTCCTGCGCACTGCGGGCGGTCGCGTCGAACTTGATTTGTGGCTGAGCCGGGCCGCGCTGAGCGAGCTCGACCTCGAAGAATTTCGCGAACGGATTCGAAATGAGGTGTTGGAGGGTGGGAAAATTCTGATTCGCGCCACCAACGCCCCCCGTTGCACCATTTCGTTTGTGGCAAATGACCTCACGCCAGCCGGGTTTTCGTTTGTTCGCCTGGTCCGTGAAGATTCCGCGCCTGCAAAACCCGCAGCGGAACCCGATTCGATCGAAAATGAGTTCTTGCGGGTTCGGAGCGGTGGGCGCGGTTTCAAAATCGAGGATCGGCGCACTCACACCGAATGCGAACTGTATTTTGAAGACGACGGCGACCGCGGCGACGAATACAACTTCGATCCGGTTGCCGACGCGGCCGCGATCTGTGAGCCAGTCACCCTTACCCTCCCGCTCATCGACCGGAGCCCGCCCCGACAACGCATGCGCATCAATCTGGAATACCGGATTCCCTGCGCGATTGATGCAAACCGCCACCAGCGCCAGACGGAAACCGAGCGGTTGCAAATCGAATTGATCGCGACCCTCTATGCGGGGCTCGATCGAATCGATTTCGACGCCCACATCGTGAATCGCGCGCGGGATCATCGCCTGCGGGTCGCGCTCAAGACTCCCATCATCGCAACCAAAGCGCTGCACGACACGAGCTTTGGCGTGGTGGAGCGCGCACTGGCTTGGTCCGAACCACAGAAAGGAACCGAAGATATCTGCCCGGCGGGACCGCATCGCACCTGGAGCGCCGTGGAAGGGAACAGCGTTGCTGCGGCGATTCTTTCGCGCGGATTATATGAGGTCGAGGCGCGTGCCGAGCGAGAAGGCGCGACCACCCTGCTGCTGACCTTGCTGCGCTGTGTCGGATGGTTGTCGCGATCGGATCTTGCAACCCGCCGGGGAGGGGCAGGGCCGGAGCTGGAGACGCCGGCCGCACAGGAACTCGGCGCGCATCACTTCGAATTCGCAGTGGCGCTCTACCGCGGCAGCTATCTCCACGCCGCCATCGTGCAGCGCGCAGCAGCCTATTCCTATCCGCCGCGCGTCTTTGCGGCGAGTATGCCACCCCGGAATGAATTGAGCCTGGCGCGATGCGACAACCCGCGCATCGCGTTCTCGACCGCAAGACTTACCGCTCGCCGCGGTAGGTACCGGGTGCGCACCTACAGCGCGTCGCCGAATCCGGAGCGCGCACAATTCGCTTTTGGCGCGGGTGCAAAGGCGCGAATAGTTAATCTTGCGGGACGCAATGTGACTAGAAAGGAAGTGCGAAGAGCGCGCCGCGGCAGTCTTGAGCTGGAGCTTCGCCCGTTCGAGATCGTGACCTTCGAGGTGACCCGCAGAGGTGAAGTCGCTGAAAAGAAGTGATGCACCCGAGAACTTGTCCTGCCATGCGCGACCAGTGGATGCTGAGCGATTTGCAGGCGCGACTCCGCGCCGCTAGTCTCAGCGAGCTGGGTCCCGGTCAGGGACCAACTGATGTCGAACCTTGAGCCTCGGTCGGGGTCGCAGTCGGGGCATTTACTCGCACAGCCCCCCCGCCGCTCTTACCATCACCGGCGACTATCAGCACCTGCGGGCCCTTGTAATATCGGGCGATTGCAACGCCCTCGAGTCCCCATCCGGTTTGCGCATCGAACCACGCATTCAACTTCGGCACCCACGGCCCGATGAACGTATCGAACCAGCCGAAGTGCGGCTTCACGTCCACCTGCACCGCGT
The DNA here is from genome assembly GCA_036495685.1 of Candidatus Binataceae bacterium. NCBI lineage: Bacteria > Candidatus Binatota > Binatia (SeqCode) > Binatales (SeqCode) > Binataceae (SeqCode) > Binataceae bacterium (SeqCode). Next base: position 26,725 of record DASXMJ010000056.1, read on the forward strand.
CGGTCGGCGACCAGGGCCATCCGCTAGCTTGCGATGCGACGCTGACGGTCACCGCATAGATCCCCGGCTTGGAAGTGCAGTTGAAGACATTCGTCGATAAATTCCCCTCGCCGCCGTTCTGAAGGAAGTGCTGAATGGGGATTAGCACGCTGGCGCCTGCCCAGGTGTCGGACGGAAAGTCGAGAGTCTGCGCCTGCTCGAGACCCGCGCCGGCGTCCGTGCAACTCGCGTACGCGGTGGTTAGGTCGGCGTGCGCGGCACGGGTCACGGTACCCGCGGCCGAGTAAAAGGTGTGGTCGAATTTTTCCAGCGTCGGCAGCGCGCCGGGTAAGCCGGGTGAGAGCATCTCGGTCTCGATGTCGTATTCGCCGGTGGCGTAGCGGCTCTCCCCACGCAGCGCTATGGTGTCTTTCTCGCGATCTATCACGTAGTGCCCGTAGCCCAGCACGCTGCGTCCGTCGCGGCTCATGATCGTATACGCGATTGAGCCGCCATCGAGCAGGCTGGCAGCGCGCGCCGTGCCGCAAAGTACAAACGCGAGCAGCGCGGCGAGCGTGCTGGTAAATGGGCTACTTCGCGGACGAACCAGATGCGGCAAGGCGGCTATGTTCCGTTCTCCTGCTCCGGGATCGGCTTGCTCTCGCGCAACCGATCTGAAAAGTTTGGGCGCGGTTACGGAAAATTTTCCGCGTGAACCAGCCCCGACACAACCCCGCACCTGGCCCCGCCGACTACCCGCTGGCCGAGCGCGAACGCAGCTATTTGTGGGTGCTGCTCGGACTCCTCATGTCTGTGACGGTTTTCGAAGGTTACGACGTCACCATATTCCATCTTTGTACGCCGGACATTGCGCGTACTTTTCATCTGGACGATGCAGCTGTGGGCCAGATGGCATCGCTCGTCCGCGTCGGTGGAATGGCCGCATTTTTCCTCGTGATGTACTCCGACCGCATCGGGCGCAAGCCCATCGTGTCCGCCACGGTCCTGTTCTATACCCTCTTCACTCTGTTCACCGCGCTCTCGCAGGGTCTTGGGACTTTCACGCTGTTTCAGAGCTGCGCGCAACTTTTCTTATCCGCCGAGTTCGGCATCGCGATCATCATGATCAGCGAAGAGTTTCCCGCCGGCTCACGCGGCACCGGCGTAGCGGTGCTGAACGGGGTGGGTCTGCTGGGAGTGGTCGCGGGGGGTGTGCTCTACGCGTTGGTGGTTGACTCGCGCTGGGGGTGGCGCGGGATGTACTTCATCGGGATCATTCCGCTGCTGTTGGTCGCATTCCTGCGGCGCAACCTGCGCGAGACCGCGAGGTTCGAAGCCTTGCAGGAGGAGCGCAAACGTAGCGGCATTGAGAGCACCGGAGTACTTGCGGTGCTGCGGCACGCGGTCGAGCCCCTGCGGGGTCCCTATCGCGGTCGAATTCTGCTGGTCGCGCTGCTGTGGAACAGCGTTGGCCTGGTCGGTGCGCCCGCGGTCACGTTCTTCACCCTGTATGCAAAACGCGACCATCATTGGACCTCGGCGCAAATCAGTCAGGCGGTCGTGCTCGCTTATCTGATCGGAACCTTGGGGCATCTGCTCGCCGGCTGGTCGCTGGATCGGGTTGGCCGCAAGCTGACCACCAGCCTCGCATACCTTGTGGGTGCGGTTTCGATTCTCGCTTTGTTCAAGACTGGGACACACGCGGCGATGCTCACCTCGATGGTGATTACGGTTTTTGCGTTCCAGGGAGCGCGCACCGCCACCGCGACGTACTCTTCGGAATTGTTTCCGACCGAAATCCGCGCCACCTCCTACAGCCTCACCGTGCAACTGCTCGGTCAGATTAGCGGCCTGCTCACCCCGGTCACAGTGGGCGCACTGTCGCACCACCTGGGAGGTCTGGGCAACGCAGTGGCGGTGGTTTCGATTGGCCCGGTGATTGGTGCGGGGTTGGTGTGGCTGTTCGCGCCCGAGACGCGTGGACGCACGCTCGAAGAACTTGAGACCAGCGCGGCAGCAGATTAAACGGCGATGCTGGACAAGATCCTGGGTGAAAATCCCGAGGTCCGACGGCTCCAATCCTCGACCGCGCGCTCGCTCGCTCAGATCGGTATCAGCGCCAACCTCGCGACCATGGCTGCCCTGGCGGCCGGCATCGGCGCGGGCATCGCCTTCGCCGTGAAATCACCAGGGTGGGGAATCTTGCTACTGGCAGTCAGCGCCGCGCTGGACGCACTTGACGGCACGCTGGCGCGCGAGAGCGGGCAACCGACTCTGCTCGGTGGCGTTGCCGACCTGGTCGCCGATCGGGTGGTGGAGAGCGTCGTGATCATCGGTATCGCCTGGCCGTACGCCGCTCTCTACCTCCCGGTGCTGATCCTGATCGCAAGCTGGTACGTGAACATCACGGTGTTCCTGGCGGTGGGTGCGGCGCTCGAGCGGCGCGGTCCCAAACTCATCGACTACCCTCCGGGAATTCTGGAACGCACCGAAGCATTGATATTTTTCGTGATCCTCGGAGCCATCCAATCCGTTCCGTTCCTCCGCCCTGTCGGCCCGATACTCTGCTATGCGATGGCGGCGCTGGAAGTCGCAACCGCTGCGCAAAGGTTGCGGTTCGGTTGGCGGATGCTGAAGAATCAGTAGTCTCATTCCCGTGTGTGCTCGCTGCAACTGCCTGCACGAGCCGCGCCGCTTCCTGCTCCGGTCCGAAAGGCGTTTCGGAAAAGCGCTAGCTTCTCAGAAGAGCGGCTAATCTTTCCATCTCGTCCACGCCCATGTCCGACACGATCCAATAATTCATCCCGGCGTGACTAAAATGGTCGAGGTTATAACCGCTACGGGTGAGCAGCGATGGGGCGCGCTCGGAACCATCCGATGGCCAGATGAAAACGTTGATGAGGTGTGGTCCATGCTGGTACACGAGCGCCGCCACCGGACGGTCATCCAGGTAGTCGACCCGCCCGCCGACCAGCTTGAAGGTCTTGGCCTGAAAGTCCGCGACCGGCGGAGAGAAATCGATCTTGCCCTCGAACCATGGCTTCACGGTGTGGCGATCGCTCGATGGGACGTCGGTGAGATGATCGACCTGGGTCGAGCGCACGTGTGCGGCCACCACCTCTCGTACCAGAAAGTCGCTCTGGTCCACTCGGAACATTCGCGGCATGAGCAGGAGCGCAAGCACCGCCGCGATCGCAGCGGGAATTGCAATTGCGCTGGAGCGTGGCAACCACCGCCCGGTGCGAGTGACCCGGGCCGCGTCTGCCACGGGCGAACTCCCCAGCGCATTTACAATCCGGCGCCGCAGTACCTCCGGCGCACGAGCTCGCTCGCTCTCGCCCAGCGCTTTTTTGAGCGCGCGAATCGACTCCACCTCGCTTGTGCAGCGTTCGCATTCGCTTAAATGCCGGGTGACCTCGCGATCGGTGGCGACGTCGAGCTCGCGATCCACGTGCGCATCGAGCAAGGGGCGTGCCTCTTCGCAAGTCATGGCTGCCCTCCGCCGTAAGACAGCTTGTGCAGCGCCTGTTTGAGGCGACTGCGCGCGCGCGCCAGCCGGGACATGACGGTGCCGATGGGAAGGTCTGCGACTTCGGCGATTTCCTTGTAGGAGAGCCCTTCCAGATCGCGCAGCACCACGATCTCGCGAAACTCCGTGGGCAACTCTTCCATCGCCGTGCGCAGCGCTCGCGAATCCGCCCTGCGAATCAGCTCGACATCTACCGGCACCGCCTCATCCGGATGTTGTTCTTCGTCGAAGGGCATTGGCGGATCGGCGCTCCGGTTGCGGCTAAGCCAGGTGTATGCGGTATTTCGCACGATGGTGAGGAGCCAGGCGCGCGGGTCGCCGCCGCGAAACGTCCCGCAGAAACGCAGCGCGCGCAGATACGCCTCCTGGACGACGTCCTGAGCGTCGGCTTCGTTTTTCAGCACCCATCGCGCCAGGTTGTACGCAGCATCCAGGTGCGGCAGAAATGTGCGCTGAAAATCGTCGCGATTTTCTGGTCCGGTCAAGTGCTTCCCGCGCGCGCCGGCCGTTGCCGTCGAGCCGTTGCCTGCGGGCACCAGCCGCAAGCCTGGCTTGACCATGGTCCTCATCCGGGAGAGGACTGCCGGCGGCGCGATTTTATTCCCCGCGAGCTGCAAGACTCAATTGCAATAGTCGGTCACTGAACTACGGTCAGCGTACACATAGATGACCCGTGAGTGATGAAAATATTCCCGGCGAATTTCGTGGACCGTTATCCGGCTCGGCAGGGCAGGCGTAGTGGGAGGCAGCGGAGCGAGGGTGAAGACTCACCAACGAGCGGCCGCGACGGCCGAAACCGAAGATTGTGGTTCGCTCGGGAGCAGGCGAGAAAACTAGGGTTTCGCGGGCTGGAAGAGTTTCATCAGCTGATCCTGGGTAGCGGGGGCGTGAGCCGCCGTCGCCAGCGTGTCCGCGACGTGGGCCGCGGATTTCATTCCCACCAACGCGACGTTGATTCCCGGCGTCGAGCGGACAAATTGAATCGATCGCTGAGCATCGGAGCCGAACCCATCAAGCGCTTCGCGCAAAATCGGCGGCAGCCCTTTCGCCAGCCGGCCCTGCAACAACGATGCGCTGGCGCAAACTCCGATGCCCATGGCGCTGGCGACCGCCAGCATAGTGGCGCGCTGTTGATTGACCGGTTGATTCGCCAGCGTCACCGCCTCCGGCATCGCAAGATTGTACGGGAGCTGCAGCGCCCGAAAATGATGGTGCTCGCCGCCGACCTCGCCCGCGACCCGCCACAACTCCTCGAGCGAGAGCCAGGCGCGCTCGGTCGCGGCCACCCGGTAGCCGTTCCAGGTCGCTGTGCCGTAAACCCCGATTTTGCCATCCGCGACCGCGCGCTCGAGCATTTCGAATGCCGCGCGGATCCGACTTAAAAATTCCGCACGCGACACCGCGTTGAGCTGCGTCTCGGGATTGTGCAGGTAGTAGATGTCGATGGTTTCCAGCCCCAGGTTCGCGCGCGACAGCTCGAGCATCGCGCTGAGCCACTTGGGCGTCATGCAATGTGAGCCTTCGACCATGTCGTTGGGTCCCACGATCCCGGTCCGCACGAAGTGTTGTTCAAACCACGCTCGCGGATTCGGCGGAACTTCGCCATCAAAGGTAATGTAACCGCCCTTGGTTGCGACGATCAGTTCTTCGCGGCGTACTTCGCCGCGGTTGGTGAGCTCGGCGATCACTTTGCCGATCGTCCGCTCACCGCGCTGAAAACGATAGTTCACCGCGGTATCGATCAGATTTATTCCGCCGCGCACGGCGGCTGCCGTTGCGACCTCGTACGCGCGATCGGTTTCCTCGTCGGGCTCTCCCAGGTAGGTGCCGATTCCGATCGACGAAACCTCAAAACCGATCATCGGGCGAAAATTTCCCGGCAACTGGGGAAATCGCGATGCGTATGCGCGGGTGCCTTCTGCCGTAGCTCGGCCTTTCAGCATGGTTTCCTCCGGGACCGTGAGCGGCTAACCCGGTCGGGCTCAGGACCCGACGCGCAGTGGACTGATGTTGGGTTCGTAGAGAACCTGGATGACATTGCCATCAGGGTCGCGCAGATAGAACGAAACCGACCCGTCGCGATGACGTTTCAACGGATGCACGATATCCAGCTGTTCAGTCTGCGCCCAAGACCAGGCCGATTCGAGATCTGCGATCGTCGATGAGATGAAACCCAGGTGATCGAGACGCTGCGCCGATGGATCGCCACCATTGCCGCGATGCAGCGCCAAGTTATCGCAGCCCGAACTCAAATAGGCGTTCTCGGGATCTGGCTGCCAGACAATCTTCATGCCGAACACCTGCTGGTAAAAAGCGCTGGCGCGCTCGACATCGCTAACCGTCAGCGCCAGATGGCGCATTCCGTTGTGCCGGATCACCGCTGACCCTCGCGCTTTCGATACCCGACCACCGCCCAAATCGGATCAGACGGAGGTTCGGTTGGCGCACTCATGTCGACGACTTCCATATTCTCAAAGTTGCCTGACTCCTGAAAGTAGCGCGACACCAGCCGCACGCGATCGAACTCGCCGAGCGAGTGCCAAATCGCGACCGCCTTGGTCGGAAACATTCGGTTGGAAAACGAAACGATAAATGGCGCGCCGGGCCTGAGTACCTTCGCCACGCCACGGAATATTTCGATAGGGCGCGTCATGTACTGAATGGAGACCGTTACCACGGCGCCATCAAATTCGCCCTCGGCGAATGGAAGTACCGGATTTTGATTGAGATTGTGTATGACAATCTCGGTTAGCGCCGAATTGTCCTCCATTTCGGGCCGATTCATCCCTAGACCTACCAACCGCCCAAGACGCATCTCTTCCGGCACGTGGGAGCGCCAGCTGCTCATTAGATCGAGAATAGCGCCGCCCTGTGGCAGAAGCCGTGCAAAGATCTGTCCGACCTTTTTGATTGCACCTTCGTCGATATGTACGACCAGCCGCGGCTGGCTATAGAACAGCTCATCGTCGGATTCATCGATGCGACGAAAAAATTCTGGGGGGAAAGTTTCAGCCATTTAGGGAGTCCTCTGCCTGCCTGAGACTGGAGATAAAAAATCCTTTATTATCAGTATATTAGGACAATTTTTTGGCGGCTCTCGGCTTCTCGTTGACATGATTCGGACACACTGTCTAAATTAAAACACTTTTACAAAGGCGCCTGCTCCGGCTTGGGTCTTGTCGCCGCCAAGCGTCCGAAACCCGATGGTCCGACGCGACAAAACCAACTACGTCATCCAGTCCGTCGCACACGCACTGGACGTGCTGGAACAGTTTTTTGGTGATGTCGACGAACTGGGAGTCACCGAGTTATCCAAGCGTCTCAAGCTGCACAAAAATAACGTCTTTCGCCTCCTGGCGACGCTAGAAGCCCGCAGTTATATCGAACAAAACAAGGCAACCGAAAACTATCGACTCGGAATCAAATGCCTGCTGCTCGGTCGCCGCTACATCCATCATATGGGACTAGTGCGCCAAGCTCGTCCCATCCTCTCAGGTCTCGCACGAAAATGCCGCGAAAGCGCATATGTCGCAATCCTGCGCCGTGACGGGGTGGTTCCGCTCGAAGCGGCCGAACCGGAAGATCGCGCGGTACGAATCATGCCCCCGGTGGGACTGACGCTCCCGCTGCACTGCACGGCGGCTGGCAAAGTCCATCTCGCGTTCGATCCCGAAGAGCAGCTGCGCTCCACGCTGCCCGAACATCAGAAGCGTTTCACCGATCGCACGATCGTCGACCGCATCCAACTGGTTGATCAATTGCAAGCGGTTGCCCGCGACGGCTATGCCGTCGATACCGGAGAATTTGTCGAGGAAGTTAATTCGGTCGCAGTGCCGATTCGTGACTACACGCGCCTGGTAGTTGGATCGCTCGCCATCGCGGGACCGGCCTACCGCCTGGCGCCTGAGCGCATAAGCACCGAACTCATTCCCGCGCTGCTCGAAGCGGGCGGGGACGTCTCACGCCGCCTAGGCTTCAACGAGTAAGAAAATCAGAAGTCCGGCAACTTCGTCGATTTCCGCGGCTTGGCAAACCCGCACCCGCTTGACCGCGGAAATCAGCTTAATCTGCCGCCTTGCGCTCATCCCTAGAAGTTTGACTGAAATAAAGGCCGCTGTTAGTTTCGTTGCGTTTATCGCTCCCCTCCCGAGCATTCTGTGAGATTCTCATAGCCGCATGACCGTATGCGTGGAGTAATACTACCGTGAAAATCCTCGTCCCCATCAAACGCGTGCCGGATCCGGCAACTACCATCCGCGTGCTGCCCGATGGTTCCGGAATCGCAACCGACAACGTCAAATGGGTCATCAACCCCTTCGACGAAATAGCCATCGAAGAAGCGCTCCGAATCAAGGAGAAGCTGTCGGGCGAGGTGGTGCTCGCTACCGTCGGTCAATCCGCCTGGCAGGAGCAGCTTCGTACCGGGCTTGCGATGGGCGCCGACCGCGCCATTCTGGTCAAACACGACGGCGCGCTGGATTCGCTTGCGATAGCGCGAATTCTTGCCAAGGTAATCAGCGACGAAAAGCCGGAGCTGGTGCTGCTCGGCAAGCAGGCGATTGATGACGACTCGAACCAGGTCGGCCAGATGCTGGCCGAGAAGCTCGGATGGCCGCAGGCAACCTTCGCCTCCAAGGTCGAGTTCGCCGACCAGAAGGTCACCGTCACGCGTGAAGTCGATGGCGGCCTGGAAGCGATCGCGTTCAACCTCCCCGCCGTGATTACTACCGACCTGCGCCTCAACGAACCGCGCTATGCGTCGCTGCCGGGAATCATGAAGGCGCGCAAAAAAGAACTCAAGGAAGTTCCCGCAGAGAGCCTCGGTGTTGACCTCGCGGCGAAGCTCAAGGTGAAGACCCTGGCGGCGCCACCAAAGCGGCAGGCCGGAAAGAAAGTGGGCTCGGTGCAGGAATTGGTGCAGGTCCTTCATACCGAGGCCAAGGTGATCTGAAAATCGCGACGAGTTTTCTAATCGTCCGCACGCGACCCTCGCGCGGCGCGCAGCGGGCAGCGGAGTGAATACCAATGGGTGACGTGCTTATTTTCGCGGAACATCAGGGGAGCCATTTCCCCAAGACAACTTTGACCGCCGTGCACGCGGGTCTCGAACTGGCGAGGAAGCGCGGCGGACAAGCGATCGCCGTGGTTGCCGGCGACGCGCCGGAAGCTCTGGCCGCCGAAATCGCCAAGTACGGCGTCGCCAAGGCGATCGCGCTGACCCACGCGAATCTGAAAAACTACCTCGCCGATGCACACGCGGCGGCGCTCGCCGCTCTGATCAAGCAAACCGGTGCGGAATTCCTGCTCGCAACCGCGACCGCGATGGGCAAAGATCTGCTACCCCGACTCGCGGCGCGTCTCGACGCGCCCATGGCTTCGGAAATCACCGCGATCAACGACGATGGCACCTATGTGCGCCCGATGTACGCGGGAAACGCGATGGCCACCATCGAGCTCGACGGCCCGGTTAAAGTCATTACGGTTCGTGGCACAGCCTTCGATGCAGCCAAGCCGGGCTCGAGCCCGGCCCCGGTCGAGAAGGTCGATGCGGAAATCGACGCGGCCGCGGCCAAGACCCAATTCGTTTCCTTCAATCAGACCAAAAGCGATCGTCCGCAGCTTACCGAAGCTCGCATTGTCGTGTCTGGCGGCCGCGGGCTTAAGTCCGGCGACAATTTCAAGACCGTACTCGAACCGCTGGTCGATGAGATGGGCGCCGCGATGGGCGCATCGCGCGCCGCCGTGGACGCGGGCTTTGTGCCCAACGATCTGCAGGTAGGGCAGACCGGCAAGGTAGTCGCGCCGGAGTTGTATGTCGCGGTCGGAATCTCCGGGGCAATTCAGCATCTGGCCGGGATGAAGGACTCCAAGATAATCGTTGCCATCAACAAGGACGAAGAAGCCCCCATCTTCAATGTCGCCGACTATGGCCTGGTCGCGGACCTGTTCAAGGCGGTCCCTGAAATGGCCGAAGAAATGAAAAAACTGAAGCACTCGTAGGCGTCAGTGCGCGATAATTCCCTTTGACCCTTGCCGGGGTATGGGGAGACAGACGGGTTCCGAAAAAGGGACGACCCCCTCGGCGGCGAATTTCTCCACTTCGTGCGACCGTGGCTCGATTATCGGCGGCTTGCCACGCTTGGCGCGCGGTAGTAATCCGCAGCTACCGGGAGGGCTTCCATGACCGACCTGCAACACCACTTCGTCACTACCAACGGCATCAAGCTGCACTACGTTGAGCAGGGCTCGGGTCCGCTCGTCGTGATGTGCCACGGCTGGCCCGAATCCTGGTACTCGTGGCGCCACCAGATTCCCGCGCTTGCCGCGGCGGGCTTTCGGGCGGTGGCGCCCGATCAGCGTGGTTATGGACAAACCGAAGCACCCGAGGCGATCGATTCCTACAACATCCTCAATCTGGTGGGCGACATTGTCGGGCTGGTCAACGGGCTCGGAGAGTCGCGGGCGATCGTCGTGGGCCACGATTGGGGCGCGCCGGTGGCGTGGTATTCGTCACTACTCCGTCCTGACATCTTTCACGCATGCGCGCTGCTCAGCGTACCGTACGTTCCGCGAAGTTCGATTCGCCCGAGTATTCAATGGAAGGCGCTCGAAGGAACCGACAAGCATTTTTATCAGAACTATTTCCAGGAGCCGGGACGAGTTGAAAAGGAACTCGATGCGGACCCGCGCCGCTCAATGGCGATGATGCTGTACGGCGCGTCTGGCGATCCGCCCCCCGAGGAGCGCTGGCAGTTCCTGTTTCCGCGCAGTAAGAAGTTCATCGAATCTGGAGTCGCGCCGAAGAAGTTGCCGCCGTGGTTAACGGAAGCGGACCTGGAGTTTTTCGCCGGGGAGTTCAAGCGCGCGGGCTTTCGCGGCGGTATCAACTGGTATCGCAACTTCGATCGCAACTGGGAGCTGACGGGATTTCTCGATGGGGCAAAGCTTCTCCAGCCCTCAGTGTTCGCGGCCGGCGAGCACGACGTGGTAATCGCGATGATGGGAGGCGACCCGAGTAAAATAATCGCGGCTTCGATGCCCAATTGCCGCAGGCAAGTGATCATTCCCGGTGCGGGCCACTGGATTCAGCAGGAGCGTCCCCAGCAGATCAACCAGCTGCTGGTGGAATTCGCCAAGGGTCTGTGACGATGGGGGTGCTGGTTGCCGCTTAACAGCCAAATCCTGCTGGTACGCCACGGGCGTCCGAATCTCGCGTGGCCACGCAGATGCCGTCATCGCGAGTTCAAGAGCTGGATGGCCGATTACGACGCGGCGGAACTCGACCCCGCCAGTCCTCCTCCGCCAAAGCTGATCGAAATTGCCAGCGGCTCAGCCCTGTTCCTCTCGAGCAATCGGCCGCGCTCCTATCAGTCGGCGTTGCGCCTTGCGCGAGGCCATCCGGTGGTGCAGCTCACGGAACTCGACGAGGTCCCGCTTCCTCATCTGCCGATCCCGATGATCGAATTGCCCACCGAAGTGTGGGTCATGCTGACTCGCATTTCCCACGTCGCCGGTTACGCCGGCAGAGCCGAATCGATTGACGAGGCCCGGGCGCGCTCGCGCCGCGCCGCCGGGCGTCTGGCCGAGTACGCATCGAGCAATCACAAGGTTGCGGTGGTCGCGCACGGCACGATCAATTGGCTAATCGGTCGCCACCTCAAGCGCCAGGGATGGCGCGTGCAGCGGCGTGGAGCGACCGGCGGCTATTGGCACTGGCGCCTGTTCGGTCTTGGCAACGGCAACGGAAAACGGCCACAGAGCGGGTGAATGCCAAATCCGGCGCGTCGTTTCTACGACCGACTCGCGCGCGATTACCATCTCATTTATGCGGACTGGAATGCGGCTATCGAATCGCAGTCGCGCGCGATCGATCGGATCGTGCGCAGCGAGGTTGCAGCGCCGCCGCTGGCCCTGCTCGATTGCGCGTGCGGAATCGGTACCCAGGCGATCGGTCTTGCCCTCCGCGGGTACCGGCTTCACGCAACCGACCTGAGCAGACCCGCCCTGCAGCGGGCGCGCCGCGAAGCACGCTCGCGAGGAGCACAACTCACCTTCGCGCAAGCGGACCTTCGCGACCTCGGCCGCAGCGTCGCTAGCACATTCGACGTCGTGATTTGCTGCGACAACTCGCTCGCACACATGATGACGGCCCGCGATCTGGCTCGCGCGGCCCGGAGCATCAGGGGGCGGCTCAAACCGAGCGGGCTATTCATCGCATCGATTCGCGACTACGACCGCATCCTGCGAGAGCACCCCACATTCACTCCCCAAGCGCTCTGCACCGCTACCGGCGACCTGCGCCTGGCATTCCAGCATTAGAATTGGCATGGGGATGGCCGGACCTACGATCAGCATTTGTTCATCGTGCGCGGGCGCGGCGACCGGTGGACGATTCGCCACTACCAGGGCCTGTCTCATGCACTCCTGCGCAGCGAGCTCAGTGAACATCTTCGCCGGGTTGGCCTGAGAAAGGTCAAGTGGCTGTTGCCAGCGCAGACTGGTTACTATCAGCCAATCGTTATCGCGCGCACCGTTGCGGGATAGAGTACCGTTCTTCGCGGTCGATCGTAGAGCCAAGTGAGGCAGGCGAGGCGCGCGCATTCCTCTCTTCCGAGCTAACCTCCTCCTAGATTGACCCTCTGCGCCCCAACGATTACCTTTTGGAATATCCATTTCCGAGAGAGGCCACCGGGTGTGCGGAAGTAACTGCTTCTAGTGTCGTTGATTGCGACGTTCGGCGCCCAGCGCCGGCGCGATGGCGCCGCTGTGCGCCTAATCCTGGAGCAGTTACATGTTCGTGCATTTGGTCGATCTTTCATTCTCGTACGCCGATTCCGTTCCGATCCTTCGTGACGTAAACATCCAGCTTGCGCCTGGATGGATTGGCGTCGTCGGCGCCAATGGGGCCGGCAAGACCACGCTGCTGCGTTTGATTACCGGCGAGGTTAGGCCGACAGCCGGCCACGTTCGTCTCGATCCGCCATCCTCATCGCTCGCGATTTGCGCGCAGACGGTCGAGACGCTTACGCGAGCGATCGAAAAGCTCGCCGCCGCGACCGATCGTGTTTCGCGCCGCGTCCATGGCGAATTGGCGCTCGATCCGGGCGCCCTTCCACGCTGGCCAACCCTCTCGCCGGGCGAGCGCAAGCGCTGGCAGGTCGGAGCCGCGCTTGCTGCGCAGCCGTCGATACTGATTCTCGACGAGCCGACCGATCATCTCGACGCCGACGCCCGCGAACTGTTGCTTGCAGCGCTGGTTCGCTTCCGTGGGATCGGAATAGTCGTCTCGCACGACCGCACCCTGCTGGAACACCTGACGACCTATACGATCAGGGTTCACGGCGGTTCGGCGCACATGGTGCGCGGTCCTTATGGTGATGCGAAGCGCGCTTGGGAAGCCGACGAGCGCGAACGTCACCATCAGTACGAGCGACTCAAGGAAAAACAAGCGACGCTGAAACGGCGCCTGGGTGACAAACGGCGATTGGCGATTTCGGCCGAGTCGCAATGGAACGCCGGTGCAGCGCAGCGGATGAAGGGGCCGCGCGATCATGACGCGACCAGCATGATGGCACGCGGGAAAGCGGAGATGGCGTCGAGTCGGCTCTCGCGCGATGCCGCCGTCCTGCGCAGGAGCATCGACCGCGTCTCGGCGAATATCGAAGCATTCAGGTTTGTGAAGGAGAAAGGGCGCGCGGTATTTGTTGACTACGGGGCCGCCCCGGCCAGCCGCCTCTTCGTTCTCGACACCGCCGCACTCTGCGCCGGTGAGGAAGCGCTGCTGACCGAAGTTCATCTGGTCGTGAATCGTGACAGTAAGATCCGCGTCGCGGGTATCAACGGCGCGGGCAAGACCACCCTGCTCAACGCGTTGGTCGCCGCCTCCCATCTGCCCGCCGATCGCATTCTCCATTTGCCGCAGGAGCTGACCCGTGAGGATGGCATCGCGATTCTGGACTCGATACGCGTTCTGCCTCCCGCGCCACGCTCGCGAGTGCTTGCCCTCGCCGCCGCTCTGGGCCTGGATCCCGCCCGCGTGCTTGCCTCGCCGTCGCCATCCCCCGGCGAAGCGCGCAAACTGGCACTGGCCGACGGGCTCGGCCGACAAGTGTGGGCGTGCGTGCTCGATGAACCGACCAACCACCTCGATATGCCGGCCATCGAACGTCTGGAGGAGGCTCTCGCTGAATATCCCGGGGCTCTGGTGATGGTGACGCACGACGAACCGCTGGCAAGACGCGTCACGCGTGAGGAATGGCGAGTGGACTCGGGCCAGGTGAGGGTCCGCTCCCACTGACGGCGGCAAAGGGGGGGCTGTGGATTATCCGCACTGCCTATCGGGCGCCGAGGGAGTAAACTCTGCGCTCAGCAATGGCCGACACCAGTGTTCACCAGCCCGAGGCGACGCCGAAACCCCACTCCAATCGGCTGTGGGAAGCGCTCGGCTTGCGCCGGCGCAATTGGCCCGGGCGCTATACGGTGCTGCTGTTCATGGTCCTGCTGATGATTGTCGGGGAGCCGATGTTCGCCGGTCACCGGCTCGCACAGGGGATCGCCACCGTGTCGCTGTCGCTGGTTCTACTGGCCGCTCTGTACACGCTGAATCTGTCGCCAGCCTACTTCACTGTGGGACTACTGGTGATGGTGCCGACGATCGTGACTCGCTGGGCACTTCATTGGTATCGCACTCCGGAACTCGAGGTCTTCGCCGCTTTGTCAGCCAGCGCATTTATCTTCATCACGGTCGTAGGCCTGGTGCGGGAACTATTCAGCGTCAAGCGCGTCACCCTGGACACGATAAGCGCGGCAATCAGCGCTTACTTGCTGATGGGGCTGGCATGGGCCTTCTTGTTCGCGGTTGTGGCGATGGAACATCCCGGTTCGTTCAGCCGGGTCTTGCTGGTCCATTCGGAGTCCACGCCGATGTTCATGTCGATGCACAATTTCTTCTACTACAGCTTCGTCTGTCTTACGACGACCGGCTTCGGCGATATTGCGCCGGCCTCCGACGCCGCGCGGGCCATTTCAATTTTGGAATCGGTGACGGGGCAAATGTACCTGGCCATCCTGATCGCGCGCCTAGTCTCGCTGCAAGTCGCCCAGTCGATGCTGGGTACTGGCTGACTGCGCGCTCAACCTTTCGCCCGCGCCACAGATTTTCCCGGTGCAACCGGTCCCACGAGGTCTCCAATTGCGGCCACCGGCTACCCCCACGTCGTCGTTGTAAATCTCGGGCCATTTTACAGCCTTGATTCATTCTAAGGGACGGAGTTGCTGAGCTGGTCGCGGGGACGCCAGTCGTCCGAAATCACGACCCACGGGCCAAGGGCTTGCGTGCGATGAAGATTGCGTCGTCCATCAGTTCGCATGGTTGCGCGCACGCCAATTCAGCCGTCGGTATCGTACGATCTTCCAGTCCCGATGCCCGCAGACGCAGTGTAAAATCGCATCCATACAGCCGCCAATGACCCTCTCGCGGGTCCGGTGCGCCGAATTCCCGGGTCCCGGCCGTTCGCCAGTCGGGCCGCGTCGGCACCATCACGACCACCTCCCCGCCCGGCGTCAAGGTGCGTGCGAACTCAGCGATCACCGCACGATCGTTTTCGATATGTTCCAGCATGTGGCTGGATACGATCATCCGAAAGGAATTCGACTGAAACGGCAGACGCGTAGCATCCGCGCGCACCATCGCACTTTCCAGCTTCAGATCGCTAGTAACGTATCGAAGGTCATTACGGCGCTTGAATACCGGCATCAGGTTTTGTTCGGCCGACAGATGGAGGATCGCGCTTCCCGCCTCAAGACGCGCCAATTGGTCGGCCAGATAGGTCCACAGCGCCCGATGGCGCGGATGGCTGCCGCAGCGCGGGCAAATGATGCCGTTCTGGCGGTGGCCCGCGTAGTCAAGGAAACGCATCCCGCTCCATCCGCAGCACGGGCACTGCCTGCGTGTCGGTCCAACCAGGTTCGCCACCCGGATAAGATTGTTCTTCTGCAACCGCCAGACGTACCGAAGCGCAGCTCGCCCGCCTTTTTTCCGATAGCGGCGAATGATCCGATGCAATCCCATCGCGGAGTTCAGCCTGCCCCCGACCCTAAAGTCAGCGATGAACTGCAGCGGAAGGTCTCGAATCGGTCGCCCTCGATCACACGAAGCGTTCTCATAGATGGAGCCAAATTGTCGCTTCCTCTAAGAGCGCATGTCAACGCGAGATGGAAGTGCTGGGTTGCGCGTGCGCTCCGACGCTGAAACAATGGCATCGCAGCGCCGCGGTTTTTCGGGTTTCGGCGCCTTGCTCGCTTGATGCGCCGCGTCGAGACCATCCTTATTGTTCTTTCGCTCGTCTTCTACGCCTGGTTCCTGGCCCACTTCGGTCCCGCGCAGATCCTCTCCTATTTGCGGCTGGCGGGATGGGGTGTTGCGCTGACCATTTCGCTCGAGGGGGTGGCGCGCGTCGTGAATACGGTCGGATGGCGCGTCACGATCTACGACTGTCCGCCTTCGCTGGGAATGGCGCAGCTCTTCTTCGCCCGCATCGCGGGAGAGGCGATTGACTACATCACCCCTCCGAGCGGTCAATTCGTGATGGCCATGATGGTCCGGCAAAGGCTCCGCATGTCCTTTGGGCTGGCCACCACGGTGGTGGCCGCGCTGGCTGAGGTGATCGGCCAGATGGGATTCATCACGCTGGCTATCCTGGTCTCCCTGAACATGGTTCCCGCGGGCGCCCGCTTGTTTTGGCCCATTGTGGGAGGCTTTGCGATCGCGCTTTCTCTGGCGACGGGCTTCTTTTTCGTCCAGCAAAAGCGTCCGTTTTCGCATCTTTGGCGGGCAGCCGCCCGCCTCCATATCGGGGGCGTTCAGAGCGAGCAAATAGGGGCCGCGGCAGACGAGGCCGACGGCCTCCTGCTGGATTTCTACGCCGAGCATCGTACGCGGTTTTTTGTTGCCACCCTGTGCTATTTGGTGGCCTGGAGTCTGGGGCCGATTGAAATTTATCTGCTCCTGTATCTGCTTCATCAACCGGACTCGCTGCGCCTCGCGTTGTTGGTGGACGGCATCGGCCTGCTGCTGGAGCGCGCAACCTTTCTGATTCCCGCCAAGCTCGTCAGCCAGGAAGGTGGCAAGGCTCTGATTCTCGCGATGTTGGGCTATCGTGCCGGAGTCGGGTTTGCCATCGGGTTTCTGCGGCGCGTGAAAGAGATGGTCTGGGTGCTGCTCGGGCTGCTGACCCTGATGATCCATCGAATCGTGGTGGAAAAAGGGCAGGACAGCACCGACGCCATCAACATCTTGGCCACAGAGGTACTGAAAATTCGCCAGGCGCAAGGAGAGTAGCAGCCATGAAAACGACCTCATTTGCCGCGGCCGCGGTGGCCGTCGCGCTATCCACACTCCCTGCCCGGGCCGGGGTGGTGATTACCCAGGAGCAAGTCGCCAACGGGCAGTTTGGCGAGCGCAAGAGTCAACAGACCATCATGATTCAGGGCAACAAGCAGAAGATGATCACCGGCGAACGCCAGATCATCACCGACCTCGACAACAAAGTCATGTATCTGATCGATCCCTCGAAGAGCAGCTACTTCCAGCTCCCGTTTCCGCCCACCGGCCCGATGGCGCAGGCGGTCGCGCATGCCGCCGGGGCGATGGACTTCAAGAGGGGCACTACCACCCGCAAGGTGCTGGGCTACGCTTGCACCGACTATTCGGGGGCTGGGCAATCGATGAGCGGCGACTACACCGTCATCGAGTGCTTCTCAACCAGCGCGCCGGGTGCCAAAGAGTTCAACGCGTTCCAAAAGGCGATGGCCGCAAAGCTCAAATCGGTGGTCCCGGAAAGCAATACTCCCGACGGCATCCCGCTCGCGTCGGACTCGACGGTTAACATGAACACCATGAGACTTCCGAACCTGCCCCCGGACCAGGCGCAGCGGCTTCAGCAGCAGCTGGCGAAGATGAAGCCGGTGACGACCAAGACCGAGGTAACCAAGCTCGAAGCCAAGAACCTGCCTGCGGAAACATTCGCGGTGCCAAAGGGCTACACCCAGCGAACCCTGGGAACGCCACCCGCGGCTGAGGTTAAAGCCCCAGGACCGGCGCCGTCTCCTGCGAAGTGACCCGGGGGCCAACTTCGGCGTGAGGGCGTTGCGGCTTTAGCCGCCCAGCCTCCGATCTACAAATCATCGAACCGTCGCCGTTCGCGCCGTCAGCAGTTCGAGCGGGTCTGCCCAAACTGTGAGCGCTGTTCGCGCAGGCTTATAAAAGCAAGCGGGACCGTTTCCGGTCCCGCTTGGAAGACTCGATGAGAGGAGAGCCCGCCTACATCGAGGCCGAGTCCTCCTTGGACTTGTTCGCCGGAGCGTTCAGCGCGGCGCACGATTCGTAGATCCATTTCGTCGAGGAGAGTTCATCCTCGGCAAACAGACGCAACGCTTCCTTGGTCCCCAGGTCCTCCTTGATGAGCGCGGCGAAATCGCAGATCGGTTTGATCGCCTCTTCGGGCTTACCCACGCGCTCGACAAACTTGAGCAGCTTCACGTTGTCCGCGATGTTTGGGTCGCCAAGATAG
>DASXMJ010000057.1 GCA_036495685.1 Candidatus Binataceae bacterium
TCAGCTGACGGGCAAGCCATTCCGCATTGGGATGGGCTGTCACACCCAGCCACAGAAGCTCGCGGCGTGACTGCCGCAGGATGAGAAGTCCATACAGAAGCCCAAACGAGATCGTCGGCACCACGAACATGTCGATCGACGCGATGGCGTCGGCGTGGTTGTGAACAAAGGTCCTCCAGCCCTGCGACGGCGGCCGTCGTCTTTTCGCCATGTACTTCGCCACGGTGGTCTGGTCGACATCCATGCCGAGCTTAAGGAGTTCACCGTGGATGCGGGGAGCGCCCCATAGCGGATTCGCCACGCTCATCTCACGAATGAGTTGGCGAATCGCATCAGGTGTCCTGGGTCGACCGCCGCGCGGCTTCCATTTCCAGTGCCACCAGGCTCGGAACCCAGCGCGATGCCATCTGATGATGGTCTCCGGCTTGAGGATTTTCACCGCGTCCAACACGTCGGGGGCCAGGTGAAGAGCCCCGCAAACACCAGGCGATCGATATTGCTGACGGCAACCCGCTTGGGCGCCCTACGCCTCAGCACATTGAGCTGATGCCGAAGGGCGAGAACTTCGGTTTGCAAGGCTGCGCGCGACCGGAACAGCCCGGCCCCGGCGTACCAGATCAACTTGAGGAGATCGCCCATCGCCGTGATTATCGGCCGATTCGCAGGCAATCGACAGCTGTTTTGGGTTTACGGTAGGTACAAGGGGGCCGTAGGGCCACAAGGGGCTTGACGCGCAGCCGCGAACAGCGAGCCACATCGCCCCGGTGTGGCGTGTGGCCGATGCCCGAGGGCCCTTCCGAACTCTATTGAGCTGTCCTGAGCCGCACGGCCACTAGGTCACCAGACTGTCCACGGTCTCCCGAGGGCGAGGCACCGCTGGCACGACCGGCCGATCAGCGAACCCAACGCCCTTCCCACTGATCCCCCAGGGCGATACCATTAGCGTGATGTCGCGTAGACCGGGCGTGCTAAATGATTTGTTAATGATTTGTTACGGTGCCAATTTTGAACATTGAGGATTACAGATGAGACGGCGCGAATTCATTGCGGGGCGCGGTGGCTTGGACGCCAGCCGCGCTAGAGGGTGATTGATCTCCGCGCCGAAGCTGCGGCCGTCAGCGCGATGGCGAGTGGATCGCAACAGGGCCGTCAGGGGCAGTTCGAAGCGCCCGATGCTAACCAGACAGAACGCCGCCGATTTGATCTGCGAGCACGGCCTCCACAGATGCGACACTTTACCCAAGCGATTGGCGGCCAACCTTGTCGAGTACCGGAAATGCACTAGTTGTTGGACGGACGGGGATGCGCAACCGGGGTGAGATGCGGGTGAGATGCCGTTCAAACCGGGTGAGATGCCGGTCAAGACGCGTTCGATGCTGCGGGATTCGATCGGTTCAGTCTCAAGCCTATCACTGCCGGTGGCATCGACGGCGACGCGGCATTGCGTCACGCGCAAAGAGCGTCACAACGCCCAGCTAGCCGCGGTCGTTGCTGCCTCTGACGATGCCATCATTAGCCTGGGAACCGACTTTGTGGTCCAAAGTTGGAACGCTGGCGCGCAGCGGATGTTTGGCTACGGCGAAGCTGAGGCGATTGGGCATAGGCTCACCGAACTGATTATTCCCGAAGTCGACAAGGACGAGAGCGCGGCCATTCTCGCGACCGTACTGAACGGTCAGACAGTCCTGAAAGAGCTGCTGCGCCGGCACAGGGACGGTCATCTGGTTCCGGTGGAAATCAATACCTCGCCCATCCGCGGTCGCTCGGGCAGGGTGATCGGCACATCCGTCATCTATCGAGATATCAGCGAGCGCCGGCGCGCCAAAGAAACCCGACGAGCACTTGCCGACAGCGAAGCACGGTTCCGCGTCACGTTCGAGAACGCGCCTGTCGGTATCGTAAACGTCGCCCCTGACGGCAGGTTTCTCAGGGTCAACGAAGCGGCGTGCCGCCTTTTCGGCTATTCAGCCGATGAACTCACAACCAAGCCGTACCTGGACATCATCCACCCGGACGATCTCGCGGCCAGTGTTGCACGTCTTGAGGAGATCCGCCTCGGCATCGACTGCTATGACGCGACGGATAAACGCTTCCTGCACAAGGACGGGACGATCGTCTGGGCCAGGGGGACCGTCAGCTGCGTGCGCAAGAGCGATGGGTCAATCGACTATCTCGTCGGCGTGGTCGAGGACATAACCGCGCGCAAAAGGGCGGAGGAGGACTTGCGCAAGAGTGAGGAGCGCTTCAGGTCCTCAGTGCTCCTCTCGCCACTGCCGACCCTCCTATACGACGATCGGGAGCAAATCCTTGCCCTCAGCCAGAGTTGGCTCCAAGGAAGCAGCTACTCGGCGGAGGAACTGCGCCGCGTCGAGGACTGGACGGCTCGCGCTTACGGTGAACGCTCGAGCGAAGTACTGGAGTATATCCGTCGAATCATTTCGACGGAGCCTCAGGCACAGCTGGCTGAAATGACGATCCGCACCAAAGACGGCCGCGAGCGCCTTTGGACCTTTGCTTGCTCTGCTCTAGGAACCCAATCCGATGGACGACGCCTTTTTCTTTGCGTCGCCCAA
>DASXMJ010000058.1 GCA_036495685.1 Candidatus Binataceae bacterium
CAGGGCAAAGATGCCGTCACCCGTAGATTGCGCTACATAGCCGCCGTAGTGCTGCACCGCCTCCATCATCAGTTTAAGTGCCGGGTCGACGACGGCGCGGGCTTCCTCGGGGTCGAGGTCTTCAATCAAATCCATCGACCCCTTGATGTCGGCGAACAACGTCGTGACGCTCTTACGCTCGCCCTCCAACTCCGCCGGGAGAAGGTCCACCCGACTCGAACCAATCGATGCGGGTGCTTTTGTCGTGCCGACAGGCCGGTGAGGCGAGGCAACTTCGGGAGATGAATGAAGAGGTGTGGCGCACTGACCGCAAAAGCGCGCACCAGCCGAGTTCTCAAATCCGCACTTCACGCAGCGCCGTTTGAATGGAGCAGCACACTGCTCGCAGAACTTCAAACCGTCAGGATTTTCGGCCCCGCACTTCGAGCAACGCATCACGGTTACCCGGCCCCCTCTCTCGCGAGACGCTCCAGAGTAAGCCCCTTTTAGCGTGCATCGCAAAGGCTCGATTTGAGGACGCCACAGCGACTGATGGGCGCTTAGGGCCCCACGCCTTCCGACCGAGAAAGCACGGGCAATAGAATCGGGAACCTGGTGTGCGGCATCTCGCCTCCGCTCACCTACCCCCGCCACGACGATCAACCGAACAACAGCTCGCGTACCTACCGCCCACAGCAATCCCCGTAGTTTATTTTCGCGTGTCAGAAACCTGATTCGAATCAAGCGCCGTATTTCGGGCGCGCCCCCCAAAAGGGTATTGGTAGTCGCGACGAGTGGCTATAAGCGCGCGATGGTGATGCGTGAGGGGTCTCGCGCAGGGTATGCGCTGACGTTGATCGTGCTCGCCTTCTTCGGCGGCCAGGCGCGCGATCCGAGCGCGCTCGGGATCCCATACATCCGCACCTGATCTGGCCGGAACGCGCGCTCAGCCCTTGCGAGCGATGACGATCATCCGCCGGGTTCCGATGGAATAGACCTCGCGCTCGAATCCACCGAATACCGCCGTCACGTGGAAGCCAACTCCTTCCAGCAGCCGCGTCATCTCGGTCAGCGTGTAGAGCCGGATATTGTGGCCGATGGACTCCCGGCGGCCACCTTTGGGATCGACCACGATGAAATGCACATGCATGCGGCTGGTTGTGAGATCCAAATCGCGCCGTTCGACGTACAGGGTTCTGTCCGCCCCGGTGTGCCAGTCGTTCTGGATGTAATTGTCGATCGCCCACTCGCGGTTGAGCATATCGAGCAAGAGCATTCCGCCCGATTTCAGAGCCTTCGCCGCAGATTGCAGGACCTTCAAATCCTCGGCCTCCGACTCGAGGTAGCCGAACGAGGAATACATATTGACGATCGCGTCGAACTTGTTGTGGAAGGGAATCTCCCGCATGTCGGCCGCCACCGTCTCAATCGAGACGTTGCTCGCTATTGCTGCCTGCTGCGCGAGTTGGACGTAATCGGGATTCAAGTCGAGACCGGTGACTTGGAATCCGCGCTTCGCCAGTTGCACCGCATGACGTCCCTGGCCGCAACACAGATCCAACACCTGCGCGCCCGGTTTCAGATCGAGTTCGCCAGTCACGAAGGAGCTTTCCTTCTCGGCGCGCTCGTCGGTGAACATATGCCCGTAGACGTTCAGATAGTCGGCGCGAAAAAAATCCACGTACCAGGCGGAGCCTTGCGATGCCATCGCGTTCCTTTCTCCACGCGCGGCGGATGCGGAAATTTTCGACCCGCGCACGTCGAGCGCCTGAAGATCGCACAAGCCATCGGCCACGTCGAGTCACGAACCCGGATGGCCCCAGTACTTTCGATCATGATAGGGTGGCGCGCCAGCGGTGAGGGAGTCAGCGTGGACAAGATCGCAGTACTCGCGAGCGGCGGCCTCGATAGCTCGGTTCTGATCGCGCAAATGGCATCGGACGCCGCCGTATTCCCGATTTACGTACGATGCGGCTTCGCCTGGGAACAAGAGGAGATCCACGCCCTTCAGTCTTTTCTCGATGCGCTCAACAACCCGAATGTAAAATCGATGACAGTGCTATCCGCGCCCGCCGCGTCGCTTTACGGAACCCATTGGAGCGTGACTGGAGCCGAAGTTCCGGCAGCGGACGAGCCCGACGAGAATACCTATCTGCCGGGACGCAACATTTTATTGATTTCGCTAGCTGCAATTTGGGCAAGCACGCATGAGGTCTCACGCGTCGCTATCGGATCCCTCGGAGGAAATCCTTTTCCGGACGCCAGCCCCCAGTTCTTCGAAGCTTTTGGTCACGTCTTAAGCACCGGATTAGGACGAAAAGTGCTCATCGAGGCACCCATGCGAGGGCTTCATAAGGAAGACATTATCAGGCGATTCCAAAACCTGCCCCTCGAGCTGACGTTAACCTGCATGGCTCCCAGGAACTCTCGGCACTGTGGCCGGTGCAACAAATGTTTTGAGCGTCGGAAGGCTTTCCGGCACGCGGATATCATCGATCGCACCGTCTACCTCGGTTGCGTTCCTTAGGGATGGAAACTACCTCTCTGCATACCTATCGCTCGCGCAAACTTTGGGTCTGGGTTCTGGCGATGCTGGTGGTGGGTGTTCTCGATTCCTGCACTTCCCGTCCCGCTGCAGACACCAAGCAAGCATCCACTACGTTTCGCGTCGCACTACTTACACCTGGACCTGTTAGCGACGCGGGGTGGAATGCCGCTGCATATCAAGGACTAGAACTCATCAAGACCAAGCTCGGCGCCGAAACTGCGCTGGTGCAAACCAAATCCCCCGCTGACTTCGAGGACGCTTTCCGCGATTTCGCCTCCCGCGGCTTCGATCTGATCTTTGCGCATGGCTTCGAATATACCGATTCCGCGATGGAAGTAGCTCGCAGCTTTCCTAACACCTACTTCGTAGTCAGCTCAGGCAGCACATCCGCGAAAAATGTTGCATCGATAACCTTCGACGTCGATCAGGCAACCTATGTCGAAGGCGTGCTCGCGGCAGGAGTTTCGAAAACCGGCGTGGTGGGCGCGCTGGGCGGTATCGAACTGCCATCGGTCAAATTGTGCTTCGAGGGATTCAAACGCGGCTTTTTCTCGGTAAACCCGAAAGGACGCGTCCTGATCAGCTATACCGGCAACTTCGATGACGTCGGAGCCGCGAAGGAGGCAGCACTTGCGCAAATCAGCCAGGGCGCTGATGTGCTGATTCACAACGCCGACGCGGCCGGGCTCGGCGTATTTCTCGCCGCCAAGCAAGCCCACGCCTATGCCTTCGGGGTGTTCAACAATCAGAACGATGTCGCCCCGGACGTGATCCTCGCCAGTGCGGTGACATCAAACGCGCTGGCGTTTCTGAAAATCGCGACCGAAGTCAAAGAGAAGCGCTTTCATGCCGGGATGCTGGTGTTTGGGATGCAAGATGGGATGGTGAGCCTCGTGTACAATCCCAAGCTCGAGTCGCAGATTCCTCCCGCCGCCCTTCAGCGTGCGCGCAAAGTTGAGCATGACCTTGCGACCGGTCAGCTCGTCCTTCCGCCGACCACTTTAAGTCTGCAAACGCTGTATTAGCGTGCACTAGTTAGAGGCGCGCGCCAAGCCGACCCACGCGCAGCAACACTTTCTCGGAGCCACCGCACTGGCCACCTGATTTTATGGCCATTTCGATGTTCGGGACCCAATACCGGCTTGAGATCAAAACTGGTGTGCCAGGACGAGGACTTAGTTGGGTTGAGGCGATTCGATCGCGCGGGCAGGGCGGTGTGACTAGGCTTGGAATCAAACCGGAGCTCCGAGTTTCGAGATCAATAGTGGAGAGAAGAAGGGTGGGAACCCGCCCGCGGTCGCGCGGAGCCTCTGTGTCAGGCTTGGTGTCAAACTGATCCACGAAAGACAAGAAGGTTCCCCTGCACCGCGCCCTTTTGCGGCGAGGGGACCCGACAAGGCATGGCGCCAAACTGAACCAGAAAGACAAGAAGGGCGGACAGCGCCGGGTTCTGACAGCTTAGTCGATACCGTAAACACGCGCGGCGGTAGCGCGCACGATCTTGCGGCGCTGCTCCTCGGGCAGACTGCCGAAGCGTTTCGCCACTATGTCCCTCGAGCGCGGAAAGGTCGCCGCCGTATGCGGATAATCCGACGACCACATGATGTTGTCAGGTCCGTAGCGATGCAGTGTATCTACAAACACCGGATCCGCGATGAAGGTCGCATAGACCTGCCTCTTTATATATTCGCTCGCCCGCATCGGCAGCTTGAGTCCACCTAGTGCACCTAGCCGGTTCTGCACGGTATCGAGCCGATACATGAAATAGGCCATCCATCCCACGTCGTTTTCGGCTGAGACGATCCTTAGATTGGGGTATTTTTCGAGCACGCCGCCGAAGACCAGCACCGAGATCGAGCGCTCGATTTGATGATGCAAATTCGCCAATGACAGAAGGTTGAAACCCCCGTTCGCCTGACTCGTGCCAGTCCCGCCGCGCGCCGTAAGGATATGCAACGAGAGCGGCAGATTCAGGTCGCTCGCCGCGGCCCAGAAGGGCTCGTACATCGGGTCACTGTAGGGCTTGTCGCTCGGCGGTTCGGCCCAGATCATTGCCCCGCGCATCCCCGTTTTCGCGATCCGATTCACTTCAGCGATAGCTCCCGGGATATCTTCAAGCGTGATTAGTCCAAGCGGGATCAGACGCTTGAGGTCGTAGCTGCAATACTCGCAAGCCCAATCGTTGAAGGCGCGAAAAAGCGCGGCTCGAAACTCTGCGTCGTCGAGGCCGAACAGCGGCATCCCCATCGAGGTATAGATGACTTCGGCCAGCACGCCATCACGCTCCTGATCCTCGATTCGATACTTCGCATCCCACACGCTTTTGGGCGCCTCCTCGAAGGTCTTCCTGGCATGAGCAGGCAGGTCCTGTGAGGGTACGCCTGCGCCGAAGAAGCCCGCCACAGACATCGGCGTGATATTTTCGCAGACGAACCATTCACCTCCGCGCCCGCCGAGGTCCTTTACGGTATGCGGCGCACGGTCACGGAATTTTTTGTCGACGCGCTCGACCCACATCGATGGAGGTTCAACGAAATGCGAATCCGCGGAGATCAATCGCTCTTCTGTCATAGCAAGTAGCCTCCTTCAGTAACTTTCGCTGCCGGTCACAACGAATCGCTCGGATTAGCCGTCCTCGAAGGGGACCGCTGTCCTCCTAATAACTCCTACTGGGCCAGAGGCGCAATTGAGATACAGGGAAATTTTCTTCGTTTGAGCCTCTATCAACAGAACAAAGCCGCCGAAAAAAGCAAGTACTAGCTTCGGTTGCCAAATTCCCTGCTCAACGGAACAGGAATTTTTTCGGCCGAACAGGGAATTGAATCTGGTAATCAGGGGTGAAGATCAAGGAAGCGTAAATAGAGCTTCGCGTTTGGGTACGCGACTTCGAGACCTGGCTTGAGCGGACGGGCCCGCACCGCCCTTTTCGAGGTGAGGACCCGATGCAGGCCCGGCATCAAAGGGCACGCTGGTGAGACATGAACTGTACAGGTCGCGCCGCGCGAGCCCGACCACCGGCGCGCAGGCCTGGCGTCAACGCGCCCTGCCTGACCCAGGGGCCGGCCGACGGGAGACCAGCACTCGACCGACATCTTTTGGCCCGCGGTGGAAAACAAGAAAAAGACCGCGGAATTGCTCGATTATTTGCGAAAGCAGCTGCGTTCCTGAAGCTGGCGACTCAGGAAGTGGTCGATTAGTGGTCAAAAACCAGACCGGACGGGTGGAATTACCGAAAAAACCCTTGATTTCATTGGTGGGCGGTGCAGGTTTCGAACCTGCGACCCCCGGCTTGTAAGGCCGATGCTCTACCGCTGAGCTAACCGCCCGTATTCCCAGCCGAGACTATCAGGACTATGGAATAGAGAAACTAAACCTCAGAGCATTATTTTGCATGTTTCGGAGGAGCATCCGTGTATCCGAGCGCAAGGTGCATTTTGTAGCCGACCAGGTCGCGCACGGGCTTCGAGAGTGTGCGCGCAACATCGCGCGGCACGTCCAGATATTGATTCTCTTCTTGCCGCAGCCAGCCGAGCGAGTAGGAGAGGAAGATGCCATAGCGCCACACCTCCGCGGAGCAATTCGCGCCTGCGCCGTGCAGCGTCCCACCCATCCATAACAAAACCGACCCCGCCGGCATTTCTGCGATCGCGACTTCATCATCGCGCGCAATTCGGTCCGCAGGCCATCGATGACTCCCCGGCACCAAGTGCGTTCCGCCGTTTAGCTCGGTAAAGTCGCTTATCGCCCACATGCTTGCAACGACCATATTCGGCCGCGGCACTTTAAAGAACTGAAATGCGTCTTCCTCGCGATGCAACACCTGCACGGTTGCGCCTGGACCTACCACCAATCCCGCTGTCGCATGCACCTGGTACGAAATGCAGTTGGGTTTCAGGAATGCGTCGCACGCCGATAGCATCAGCGGGTGAGTCACGAAGCTCCGAAAGGTCTCCGATTTTGCGATTAGCGCTGTGATTCGTTTCGTGTGCCCCGGATAGAAATCCGAGGGACCGCCATCCTGAGCGTATTTTTCGTTGAGGCTTTGTCCGACGTCCGCGGTTTCGAGATACGGCTGCAATTCGCTGCTGATCCGATGCCGCGCCGATTCGTCAACGACGCCCGTTACAACGACGCACCCGGCGTGCTCAAGTGCCTGGATCGCTTCTATATAGGGTGCTTTCGATGGCACAACGGGAATCGATGGCCTCACGTGAATCCTCCAAGCCCTCGTTCAAGCGGTAGTCTGCCACGAGAAGCGGCGTGATAACAAAACATAAACCTCTGAAACTTGGGCGGTTTTATTCTATTTGAAGTAGGGCCAAGAGGAAGGCGGTTAGGGGCTGAACAAAGCATCGCAAGCGGCGTTGAATCGGGACTCCACGCTCGCTTAGCATGGCGAGAAGATGAGGGATACGAGGACTAACGGCGCTCGAGCATGGGGCGCAACTCCTTGGCACGGAGGCCAGCTCCGAGCCGCAGAGTCGATACCGTCGCGTGCCGATGTGGTCATAGTCGGCGGCGGGCTTACCGGATGCTCCGCAGCGTATCATCTGTCGAAGTTGGGTATCCGTCCGGTACTTTTGGAAGCGGATCACGTTGCCTCCGGAGCCAGCGGTCGTACCGGCGGAATCGTTCTTGAAGGCAGCGCGGTAGGTCCTCTGGATCGGGCCGATGCGTGTGTGCCGAGCCTCGCGAAACTGGTCGAGCGCGAACAGATCGAATGCGAACTACGGCTACCGGGATGCTGGGAGATCGAGCATCGCAATGGAGGCGCCCGAAAGCTCCCTTGGATTGACGAGGGCAAACCGGTCTGCGTCACAGGTCACGTCCCCGGCGGAACGGTCGAGCCCTCGCGGCTTACGCTCGGAATCGCAAATGCCGCGTTGCGGGCCGGCTCCATCATTTGCGAACGCGCCCGGGTTACGCAAATCGATCGCAGAGATCAACTTGTGGTCGAGCTCGTGGACAGCCAGATTCGAACCGATTGGCTGATTGTGGCTGCGAACGCGTGGATCAAGTCTCTGGTGCAGAACGTGCACATGGCGAGTTCGCTCACGTTTGCCTGCGCTACAGAGATGCTAAGTAAGAAGGTGTTAGAGGCGCTCGGACTCCAGGAGGGAATTCCTTTCTACACGGTGGATCTTCCCTATCTCTGGGGCCGCATCACCAGCGAAGGTCGAGTGATTTTTGGGTCTGGGCTCTTGTTCGACTCGTCAGAACGGCTCGAAGAGATTGGGCTTAAGACGCGCTCCTTCGCCCGCGCTATCGACACGCTCACGCGCCGAGTCCGCGGGTTACATCCTGACCTTGCGAACATCCGGTTTTCTCACGCTTGGGCCGGTCCCATCGCCTCCACCGAAGATCACATGCCGATCCTGACCTGTGCTCCCAATCAACGGCGTATGCTTGTGGCCGGCGCGTATTCCGGACATGGCGTTGCCATGAGTGTGCGGGCGGGAGAACTGCTTGCGCTTGCGGTTGCGAGAAACGATCCGCTCCCGGAGTGGGGTGCATTTTCGCGTTAAGCTTGCACTACCGTGGGAAAAACGAGGTGCGCGTTTGCCGTGCCGCCTGCCGCTGCATGGGGATGTCGCTTGTTATGACGACCCACTTTGAAGTTGGGGGGGAGGCATTGACGAACGCACTCATCGGCAGGTATTTGCTCGTCGCGTTACCCTAACCCTGGTCGCAGTGGGCAGTAGGTGCGGAGCCCACCACTCAGGAGTCTATGGCTTTTCAGCATGTTACCCTCGCGCTGAAGCGAGACACCTTTCCGCGCGGCTGTTGCCAAACCTTCTCCTGTAGCCAGGCCTAGTACTCCTCTTCATCGCCCTCCGCCTGCTTTTTCCGTCTCGCGGCCAAGGCCGGGGCGGCCACGCCCAATGCGACGCCCAATACCAGGGCGAGCCAGCCGAAGGTGTTGCCGACCAAAGCGTAGAGTGTCTCACCGCTCCCCACCGGCACCTTGGCGACCAGGCTTGCGTAGGGACGATTCGAACTCGGCGCCTGGTAGAGCACTCGACCATAGGAGTCGCTCAAGGTCAGAAATCCATCTTTCGCGGCACGCGCAATCGTGTAGCCGTCTTCAACCCCGCGCAGAATCGCAACTCGGGAATGGTGCCAGTTATCTCTCCCGAAGTCCCACGCGGGTACCAGCATCAGCCGCACGTCTTGTCTGCTATATTCGCGTCCCAAGCTCGGAAAATCCATGTCTTTGCAGATAGCGATTCCGGACAGCGTCCCCTGGACGATTCGAATCATTTTCACGCGTCCCGGAACGAACGCATCCTCAAAGCCCGGAACCAGGTGCCTTTTGGAATAATCGGCCACCGTCGCTCCGGAAGGATTCAGCAGCCAAGCGCGATTCTCTCTGCGATCCGGGGCGGCGATGGTTACCCCGACTAGCAGGTAGACGTGGTCCGATTTGGCAACGGCTGCCAGAGCCCGGCGCAACGGAGACGCCTCGGCCGGGGAGAGAGGAGCGATCTTTTCGGGCAACACCACGATGCGGGCGCCGCGTCGGGCCGCATCGTCGATAGCGTTTTTGTATGTGTTCCAGAGCGCTGTGTCGATCGAGCCGGCTTGAACTTTGACGGGTGGGTCGACCACGACCAGTCCAATCAGAACTCCGGGTTCGCTCCGTGCGGCGACCACGCGAATGAAGCCGAAAGCCAGCACCCCAAATAGCAATAGTCCCGCCAGCACGTAGCCGCGACGAAATTGACCCCACCCGGAGCGTTGGTACCACGCCACCGCCAGAGTCGACGCAAACAGGTTCACCGTAAACACCACACCGCTGGTCCCCGCGAGCGCGGCAATTTGGATAACCGCTATAGCGTTCATCTGGCTTTGAGCGAAGCTCGCGGCTGAACCATGACCGGAAAATGAGCTTTCCAGCATGTCGAAGCCGGCGGTTAGCGCCGGATACACAAAAATCGAAAGCCAATGACGCCATTGAACCACAGCCCGTCGTGCAAGCGTGACGGCCACCACCAGTTCCACGGCGCGGCCGACGGGCGCCAAGAAAGCTACTATCGGTCCGGCGACTTCGAGGTAAAACCCGGTCGTGCTGATACATCCGACCACCGCTGCCAGCACTGCGAGTCCGACAGCCTCCAAGGGTGATGCGATGAATGCCGCCGCCAGCAAAGGGGTCGCCGCGATCCATGCGATTGGCCACCACGGATGCAGGCCCGCAGCGATCGAAATCATGGCCCCCGACAGGATTGCTGCGACCAGGCGTCGGCTGCGCGTGTCCAGACGAAGGATCGTCATGGGAGAGCCGCCAGTGAGTAGATGTGAAACAGCGGAAGCAGAATTTCCACGAGGATCAGTATGGCAACCGCGACTTCCAGCAGCAGTAGCCTGCGGTCGCGGGCGACATCGACGACCAGCTCCAGTGCTTCCTGTACACTACGCAGCTTGAGTTCCAGCGCCGCATAACGGTCCGCCAGGTCAAACTCGGTGCGCAGGTCGTCGTAGATGAGATCCATCGCGCTGTCTTCCCAAGTTGCGTCGGGCTTGTCGAGCAAGTGCAGCACCGACAGAACCTCATTGCGGTTCATGATCGCCTCTCCGATAAAACGCACCAACGGCCTGGTCCGAACCGGGACGGTCCCCCGTGCTTCCATCCGCTCGACCATCCTGCCCGTGCGCGCGAACAGGGACTCTACGACTTGTTCGTAGTATTCCATTGCCGCGCTTTGCGCTACGGTCAGCGCGACTACTCCGGCGCGCCCTGTGGACAGCTTGTCCACGCGCAAGTTGCCGTTGGTAAGTCCGACGACGGAATCGGGATCTTCAGTTAGAGAATAGTCTTCACGCACGATCTGGGCTCTAAGCCCGGGGTGAGCTTGCTCTAGCCGGGTAAGTTCGAGATCCCGTCTCTGCTGTGGCACGTTGTGAAATACCATTGCACCGAATGGATAGATATAAACCCCTGCGCCCTCGTCGATCGGAAAGTAGAGCTCATGAGGCGACACCCGCGCCTCCGGGTAGTGGATGGTCAATCCCTTGAGCGCTAGGTTCTCCACGAAGGCGATCGCGAAAAACTGATGGATTCGGCTGGGCATATTTGCGTACCGTAGGTGGGCAAAGGAGCCGGCACATCGCGATCGCTGGTGTGGCAGAATGCCGCCGCGCCGCCTTCCTTGCCCCGCTTGTGTACCAGCTTTCTGAGCGTCGCTTCCAGTGGGTCGATCGCACCCGGTTCGCGACGAATTGTGGCAACGAATTGCGATTATCTTCTGGATTCGCTGAAATCTAGTGTGCGAAGATCGCCTGGCCGTCTGTCGGCAAACTGAGCAGAAAGATTTCAAGAACTTGACGCCCGAAATCAGAGAGTCTCATAAACCGCTTGCGGCGGCCCTAAAGCGCAAGGCACTGTGGGGAGAACCCGGCTCGGCACAAAACCGCGTTCTGAGAAGCGGCCAGGGCTGGCGAGTGGTCGAAGTACTCTGCACCTCGGGTCCCGGGGACCTTTCTATCGAGGAGCGGTACTGGTCGGTCGCGATCTCACTGGTGCTGTCCGGAACCTTCTCTTATCGGAGCGTCAAGGGGTCCTTGTTGATGTCGCCGGGTGCCTTGCTGCTGGGAAACGCGGGCCACACCTACCAATGCTCGCACGAGCATGGCGAGGGTGACCGCTGCCTGTCCTTTCA
The DNA here is from genome assembly GCA_036495685.1 of Candidatus Binataceae bacterium. Classification (NCBI taxonomy): domain Bacteria; phylum Candidatus Binatota; class Binatia (SeqCode); order Binatales (SeqCode); family Binataceae (SeqCode); species Binataceae bacterium (SeqCode). The sequence continues at coordinate 11,188 of DASXMJ010000058.1, forward strand.
ATTCGATCCGGCGCTGTTCGAGGATCTTGCGCGCGATTGCGGGGTGTCAAAAGCGTATTTCAGCTCTGATCGCCTGCCGCCCTTGCGCGCGACCGCCCAGCTGACTGCCCGTGCGGTTATTGCGATGCAGATGCGGGACTCGTTTGAGGAACTCGCTCTGGAACTCGCCGGCGCGGCTCTCCGGATCTCTCAGGACATACACCCGGCACCTGTAGCCGGAACAAAGCGCACCGAGACGCGCATTGCGGAAGTGCTCCGCCACCTCGAGTCGAGCGCCGTCCAGTATCTGCGGCTGGAAGATCTCGCTCGCATGGCTGGCTTGAGCCGTTACCATTTCCTGCGCGCATTCAAATCCGTCACCGGCGTCACGCCGCATCAATGGGTATTGCGGGCACGCCTGCGCGATGCCGCCCACAGGTTGGCAACCAGTCGCTCTCCGGTTACCGAGATCGCGCTTGACGCGGGCTTTACGGATCTTTCGAATTTCATCCGCGGCTTTGTTGCCGAATACGGCGTGTCGCCGCGCAAGTATCGCGCGGGAACATGATGCACAACCAGGTCCTAGCGAAATGATTTTAGCGGCTCTCTTTCGAGAGAGCCTGCCTGATAGCCATCAGCACGAATAGGAAGTCACGCGAGGTACCCACCTTGCCCATCGCGTTGATGCGCTTCAGGGTGCTCAACTCCTCTCGAGTGAGGCGATACTTCCGAAGCAGCGTTCGATTCTCGGAGAATTCCTTCCATGCCGTGGAACGCTTCTGATTACTGTGCGCGCGGCCACCATCGACCATCTCGCGCGTCTCTGGATAGGCGAGCATCAGCAGCTCTGAGCGCTCCAGACCGAGGACTTCACCGAGCCGGTTCAGAACTGTAATCGATGGGCGCCGCTGATCCTTCTCCAAGTAGCTGATGTAGGAGGCTTTTACTCCCAGCTCGCTCGCGAGCTCGCGTTGCGTGAGACCGAGAGCAAAACGCTGACCTTTGATTGAAGACCCAAACGTGACATCGCTCGAAGTTCTTTTTCGCATATAGGCAACAGTTTGAAGGAGATCACAATTCAGTATGGTCAAGTACGCGAAAATGCGCCAGCACTCTCAGTCATTTTTTCCGCCTAATTGGTAATAGATGGTACGGTCTTCAGATCTCAGGGTGCTGATCCCAACTTCCGTGATGTCAACCCGCGCATCCTATGCCTAACGTGGCCATCCCCCGATGAAGGATGAATCAATGTGCGGCAATAGGTTTCGAATACTGTCCGGTAGGTGAGCTATTGGTCAGCTTGCTCACCGGTGGTTAACCCATCAGCGCTGGCTGCTTTCGGGCTGAACCCAGTTTGTCCTAGGCACCGCAGCGCCCAGCCCGGCGGGGAGCGCACAGCGGCGGCGCGCAAGTCGTTCTGACCTTCAGTGCGTCAACAGCATATAAGCGGTTCCCCCCACCAACACGAGTACGCCAGGATTGATGTGTCGCCAGAGCAGGATGGCCGTGACCACGGTGGCGATCCCGATCGCGACAAAATCCGGGGATCCGTCGGTCACATGCACTAGGCTCAACCTCGCGATCGCCCACGTTCCGGCGAACATCAGCCCTATCGCGACTGGAGCGAGACCTTGCTGCACCGATTGACGCCACGGCGATCCGGAGAAATGAACCCAGAGTCGATTGGCCGCGAGCGTCAGGGCGCAATCCGGCAGAAAGAAGGCGACTCCCACCACCACCGCGCCCAAAGCCCCTGCCAGACGATAGCCGATGAGCAGCACCATGAGCATGTTGGGGCCCGGCGCGACCTGCCCGATACTGTAGATGTCGCGGAACTGCTTGTCGGTAAGATTGAACCAATGCACCGTGGCGTGCTGCATTTCGGGCAGGACTGCGGTACCCCCGCCCACTGCGAGAACCGAGAGCATCATGAAAACGAGCCCGAGTTTTAGTAGCTGCCAATTCATCCGAATCTCTTAACGCCGATACTGGTTATGCCGAGGCCCGCGATGGAAGGGCAGCTGCTCGGGTGCTGCCTCGCGTGCGGGATGTGGACGGTAAAGCCAAATCGACACGGTCCCAATGCCTATCAGTACGTAGGCGAGCGAGATCTTCAAAATACTCACCGCCACGAACGTCACCACCACAATCAGTAGGTCGGGCAGCTTCACCAGCTGCAGCCTTCCCAGTTGCAACGACACGACCAGCAGAAGGCCCACCGCGGCTGACGCGATTCCCAAGAGAAAATGACTGACTAGGGGATTGTGCCTGCTCTCTGTCCATAGGATGCCAAGCACCATCACGAACACCGCTCCGGGAAGCATCAGTCCCACTACCGCGGTGGCGGCGCCCGGCACACCACGCAGGTCATCTCCGGTAATCACTGCGATATTGACAGAGTTGAGGCCCGGTAGGGTTTCGCTGATCTCGAGCGCGCTCATAAACTCCTCGTCGCTGAGCCAATGCGAGGCCCGGACCAAGTATTCCCGCAAGTAGGCGACCACGCCGCCCCCAAAGCTGACCGCACCCGCCATCAGAAAGACTTTGAAAATTTCGCCGAGTGCGACCCGTGCCGCGACCGGCGGAATACCTACGGGGTCAGGTGTTGGTGTTACCGATTCCATAACTAAGGGTGGGTTCCATAACGCCGAAAGCGCGATTGCGTCTGAGGCCCCGCGCGCGAAAACCACATAACCCGATTCGCCCGACTGATCCGTTGCTGGAATTTCTGATGGCCAGACTCACGCCTCATAACCAATCCGGGCGCGGACCAGGGTATCTCCGTCGATTGGGAGTATCAGTAGAAATATGAATGGTCAATTCTGGCCATCGTACGATCGATCGGCCCACCGTCGCCAGCTCGTACCTTCGGAGGAGCCGGAGGCCGGAAACTGTCGGAGGCCCACACCAATGCGATCCTTATGAACTTGGCGATCAAGCCAAGCGCGGTTGAGGAGGTCCTTCCGGGATGTGGTTCCGAGCCAAGCGCGGCATCCTGCGCAATCAGTTCGACCGAGGCTTTCGGCTACCGTAACCGACGACACGTCATCATCGAGAGCCTGCAAACCCTGGCAAAGCGGGCAGACCCGCAAAGCGAAACGTTGACGGCGCGCCATAAACGTCGCTCCGCCTCAACGGATGGCGCTGGGATAAACGGCACGCGCCGATCATCAGAGCTTGACTCCGGCAATCCGCGGGCGAGCAAGACCTTTAGAGCTCGAAGCTATCCCTAACCTCAATCTTGATTCCATCTCACCAATAGCGCATTCACCTGACATGGATACGAACAGTTCACTCTGGGGCCGTCTGCAAGCCGCTGTTCCTCGCGGTGTCAGCATCTCGCTGCCCGTTTTTGCTGCGTCTGCCGAGAATGCCGAGATACGCGACGTCGAAGGACGTCGTTATATCGACTTTGCGGGCGGCATTGGCGTACTCAACGTCGGTCATCGTCATCACCGCGTCATGGCCGCGGTCGAAAAGCAGTTGCAGGCTCTCACGCACGCGTGCTTTCAGGTCACCCCTTACGAGCCGTACGTTCGGCTGGCTGAGCGGCTCAATGAGCTAGTGCCGGGCACTACGCCAAAGAAGACGATTTTTCTGACTACCGGGGCGGAGGCGATCGAAAATGCGGTCAAGATCGCGCGGCATGCAACCGGCCGACCTGCGATTATCGCATTTGGCGGTGCGTTCCACGGCCGCACCATGATGGCGCTTGCGTTAACTGGAAAAATGAACCCCTATAAGGCCGGCTTTGGACCTTTTCCCGCCGACGTTTACCACGTTCCGTTTCCGAACGAATTCGAGGGCGGGAGCACGACCGCCAGCCTCCGCGCCATCGACGAGTTGTTCTCTTCCTCGGTTGCCCCCAACCAGGTTTGCGCGATCATTATCGAGCCGGTTCAGGGCGAGGGTGGATTTAACGTCGCTCCTTTCGATTTCCTCCGTGGCCTTCGCGCCCTGTGCGATCGCCACGCAATGTTGTTGATCGCCGACGAGATTCAAAGTGGCTTTGGCAGAACGGGCAGAATGTTCGCGGTGGAGCATTCCGGGGTGGTTCCCGATCTCATCGTTACCGCAAAAAGCCTGGCAGGAGGTTTTCCACTTTCCGCCGTGACCGGTCGTGCGGTTTTTATGGACAGTGTTGCGCCTGGTGGTCTGGGCGGCACCTATGCGGGCAATCCGGTCGCATGTGCAGCCGCCCTTGCGGTGCTGGATGTGATGCGCGATGAGGACACTTTGGGGCGCGCGCAGAAGCTCGGCGCGCGCGTTCATGAACGTCTGCTCGCGATGTATCGCGACCCCCGATTCACTTGCATCGGCAACGTCCGCGGTCTCGGAGCGATGCTAGCGATCGAGCTGGTTCGCGATCGCGCTTCACTCGAACCGGCCTCCGACCTGGCGCGCAAAGTGGTGATCAAAGCCGCCGACTTAGGCTTGATCATTCTGACCTGCGGTCATCACGCAAACGTGCTGCGCGTGCTGGTACCGCTGACCGCGTCACTGGAGGTCGTAGACGAGGGAATCAGCATCCTGGAAAGCGCCCTTGACGAATCGCTGCGCTGACGGTTTGATCGTCCCGCGAGACGATTTTTCGCGGTATCGGCTCCACGAAAGCGGGCACTTGCAGGTCCCGCCGACCAACAGGTCGTGAAAGGTGAGTCTCCCTCAACTCACCGTGTGCTCCGAAGGGCCCACTTGTCTTGGTCCGAAGCCCTGAGGAACGGTCACGGCCGAAGGAAAGGGGCGTTGCTTTGCGAGACCATTACCTTCTCAGACCCCTTCGTCCGGCCAGATTTCCGTCGAATCTGCAACCGACTTGTTCGAGCGTTTCTCCGATGTTAGCTTCGCTTGTTGACTTTACCGCAGTTCGCCGGTGGGGTGCGAGTCTTTGGAGCTTCCAGCGTAAGCGATGCGCCGCGGGGACATGGCGTTGCCTGACTTTTTGGGCATCGGTCCGGGGCGGACCGGTACGAGT
>DASXMJ010000059.1 GCA_036495685.1 Candidatus Binataceae bacterium
GGCAGTTCTGCATCGCCGACACTTCGGCCGCGTGCGGTTGTGCTCCATCGATCGGATGCTCTGGGTCTGGCTCTACCGGGTGTGGCCACGTTGCCTCGAAGCAATGGTGCTGGTGAAGCCGGCTACCGTCGTCCACTGGCACCGGCAAGGCTTTCGACTCTACTGGCGTTGGCGCTCACGGTCTGGACGAAGACCAATGGCTCGCGAAAGTCGCAAATTGATCCGCCAGATGTGCCTTGCCAACCCGCTCTGGGGTGCACCCCGCATCCACGGTGAGTTGCTGAAGCTCGTGGCCACACCCGGTAGAGCCAGACCCAGAGCATCCGATCGATGGAGCACAACCGCATGCGGCCGAAGTGTCGGCGATGCAGAACTGCCACTTGGTGACGGAGCGCAATGAGCTCGAGTTCCAGTTCCGCGCGGCTGCGAAACCGCCAAGCGAGCCAGGAGAACAATGTCGTGATGAATGCGAGCATGCCGGCGACATTACGGGCCGCCGAGCGGAATCGCTAGAACTTTTCACTACTTTTGATTTTCAGTAGGCACAACCATTCGCGCTGCCGCTTTGGCCGGAGATTCGCGAGTCTGCTTCGACCGGACGTAAGCCATCCACTGGGGCAAGCATCTCTGGGCTTCGGAGCCGAGAAGTCGGCACGAACCGCGGACGATCGGTGCCGTTGAGACTGATGTCGCGGCGCTCAAGACGCCTCATCGGCGCGGTGACGAGGCCGACCGTAACGGGTGGATCAGTGCGATGTCGGCTGCGCGAGAGAAAGATTCAAACCTGACCCTGACAAGCGGCGGGCCCTTTGTGTCGATCTCTTCGACCGTTCCGGGCCACCAACGGTCCCTACCAAAATAGACAATCCACACCCAAACGGGTGCTGCAAGTTTCAACTCGCTAACTTCGGATGGTTCCATGGATTCTCCGAAACATGGGTAACAGTTGCCACTCTGGCCAAGGTGAGCTTCAGTTCAGAGCTCGAGCGCCGCGGCGAGTGTCTCACGCTGAACTTCCAGTTCGCGAGGCAGATCCGCATCGATGCGGTCGAAGAATTCTTCCTGTGAACGAAGCTCGGTGGTCCACTCCTCGGGTTTGATGGCGAGTGCTTCATCCAACCGGTCCGTAGTAATATCCAGCCCTCCAAGGTCCAGGTCCGACTTGTGTGGGACGAGGCCGACAGGCGTTTGCACCGCGCCGACGTGGCCATGAACGCGGTCTCTGACCCACTTCAGGATTCTCATGTTCTCGCCGTAGCCTGGCCACAGAAATGCTCCGTCACGATCTTTTCGAAACCAATTGACCATGAAGATCTTCGGCGCATGGGCAAGTTTGCTGTGCATGCCGAACCAGTGACTGATGTAATCGGCGACGTTGTAGCCACAGAAAGGAAGCATTGCCATCGGATCGCGGCGCACCACGCCGACCTTGCCGCTGGCGGCAGCGGTAGTCTCCGAGCCCATCGTCGCGCCAAGGTACACGCCATGGGTCCAGTCAAACGATTCAAGTATCAGCGGAATCGTAGTGGCCCGACGGCCGCCGAAGATGATCGCCGAAATCGGTACCCCGTCGGGCGAATCCGCATACGGGGTATAGGCCGGGTTGTTCGTCATGGGGCAGGTAAACCGACTGTTGGGATGGGCTGCGTGCTGGCGGACCTCCCTAGTCCACGCTTTTCCTTGCCAGTCGACGGTACCCGGGGGAGGTTCGGTTTCCATGCCTTCCCACCACACGTCAAGATCGGGAGTTAGCGCGACGTTGGTGAATATCGTGTCGCTCCGGATCATTTCCGTCGCATTGGGATTCGAACGGTCGCTGGTTCCAGGAGCGACCCCGAAATAACCGGCCTCGGGGTTGATCGCCCACAGCCGTCCATCTCGCCCGACCCGCATCCAAGCGATGTCGTCCCCAACCGTGAATATACGCCAACCCTTGAAAGCGCTTGGCGGCGTGAGCATCGCGAGGTTGGTCTTGCCGCAGGCACTCGGGAAAGCCGCTGCGATGTACGAGAGCTCTCCCTGTGGACTTTCCAACCCTAGAATCAGCATGTGCTCGGCCAGCCATCCTTCCTTACGACCGAGATAACTGGCAATCCGGAGGCCAAAACACTTCTTACTCAGCAGGGCATTGCCGCCATAGTTGCTCCCGACTGAACAAACCATGTTGTCCTGCGGAAAGTGACATATCAGGCGTCGGCTCGGATCACAGTCGAGAGTGCAATGCATGCCACGCTGAAAATTTTTGGCCGTGAGCAACAGTTCGGACGCAACTCTTCCTATCCGGGTCATGATTCGAAGGCTCAGAACAACATAGAGACTATCGGTTAACTGCACTCCGAGTTTCGCCAAGGGAGACCCCACCGGACCGAGCAGGTAGGGGACGCAGTACATCGTCCGGCCTTTGTACGCACCCGCAAGCCAGCTTTTGAGCTTTCGCCAGGTCTCGGCTGGATCCATCCAATTGTTCGTGGGTCCAGCTTCTTCACGGGTGGGCGTGCAAACGTAGGTCAGTTCCTCGGTGCGCGAGACATCGCTTGGGTGGGATCGATGAAGATAACAACCGGGGCGCCTGCGTTGGTTGAGTGGCTGCAGCACGCCAGTAGCGACCGCTTGCGCCATCAGTCGACGTTTCTCTTCTTCGGAACCGTCGCACCAGATGATTTCTTTGGCCTGGGTTAACGAGGCCATCTGATGCACCCAAGCGCCCACAGGCGTAAAGCTGCTCCGATCCATTCGCCTCTTCATAATGCGATCGACCCCTTAGCGAGGACAGGAAACAAGTTTCTCTCGACTCCGCGCAGAACTTCGAAGATGGCGGCGGCATCGGGCGCGCCGAGCAGCGCTTGCGTTGCTTCGGCTCGCGAGAACATCTGGGAGAGCTTCGCGAGCCAGGGCAGGTGCAACTCGTGGAACTTCAGACCAAGCACAAAAAAGAGATGCGTAAGCTTGCCGTCGAGAGCATCGAAGTCGACTCCGGCTGCGGACCTTCCCCAACACCATGAAAGGTCGCACCACATGCTCGGGATGACGATACATCGTATGCAGGAACGCAACCGCATTGCCGACTGCACTCGGCATGATGTTCTCGCGTTCGATAAGCGCACGGACAAACCAGATCTCGTCAGTGATCAGGCTAAGACGACCAGCCAAGGCGGCGAGCTCTTCAACCACACCAAGCTTGGTTGTGGCGACGAGTTTGAGGCCGCCATCGGTGAGCAGCGTCGCTGCTCGCACGAAGCAGTCAGACAAATCGTCAGTGCTCCCGGTTGGCTGACAATAATCCGAGTCATGCTACACCTTTGGGTTGGGGGCAAAATCTCCGCCAGTCCTCATGTATTTCAGAATTAAAAAGAGCAGCCCTAGAACGATCGATCGGAAGTCTGTCTACCTAAGCTGTCGAGCCATTTTTGGCGTGGGAAGCAGCATGGGCAACAGCGACCGCGGCATCACCATCTGGCGAGGCGATTCCCCGGTTATGTTGACTGCAGGTTCGCAGCGTGGACAGTCTCCACTCCCTCGGCAGCAGTTCGCTAAGCTTCGCTTCGGCGCAGTCCAGACATTCAGCGAGCGTGCGCCACGCGAGGTATAGATTGGCGGGCTCGATCTCCCGCGCCACGCAGTATCGGTGCCACAGCTGATGTCCTCCACGATGTTGGTACGCTTCCTCTTCGGCAGGGTCGTCCCCGGTAAAGCCAAGTAGATCGGACAGAAACTGACCGACGCGGTATCGCAAGTATTTGGCTTGCCCTACGTACAAGGCACCTGCCTCCCCGTCAGGTAAATGTTGCCAGCGGCGCTGCGAGAGCAAGTACAGGCCAGGTGAATCCGGAGGTCTCGACTTCTGGTCTTGGACCAGGTGGCAAAGGTAGTCCAGGATCCTGAAGGGCCCTATCCACAATCCAAGTGCCACCCCGTTTTTAGGATCAGCCGCGATGACCATAGCCTTCTGTTGCGCTGCTTTACGAAATCCAAAGGTGCGCGCCCTGTTGTCTGACGTACTCGCGCATCGATTCTGAAAGGCCCTGCGCTCCGATGAGCCAGCTTTGGTCAAATCGGGTCCGATGCAAAAGCGCTCCGTCGAAACACGCCTCCCGAAGGTCACATCCAATAAAGCTGGCGCCCCGCAGATCAGCCCCGGAGAAATCGGCCGCCACGAGGGAGACGCTCCGGAACTCCGCCCCACACAAGTTCGCCTTAGAAAAATCGACCCGGTTCAGTTCGGCGTTACACCAGACAAGGCCGAACAGGCGCTCCTTTTCGCTCGCGGTGAAGATTCGATGAATCTCATCCTTCGAGCACGAGCAGCGCATAGCTCCTTGAGTGCTTCTGGCAATCTCGGTGGAGTGTTTCTTCTTAAGCATCTTCAGGTCATTGGTTGTAGTTTTGCGTAGTTTTGCGTAATATTCCGAAGATGTCAAACAGATTGCGTCGAATTGCGGAACCGCCGGCGGACTGGCTCGACAAGTTGATGACGGTCCGCCAGGTTGCCGCTTATCTTAACGTCAACGAGCGAACCATTCTGAAGCTCGTCGGTGAAGGTGCTTTGCCGGGCGTCAGAATCGGGAATTTGTGGCGCTTCCGAAAAGCAATGCTGGACGCGTGGCTTGATGACCAGGCCTTAGGAGTTATTCCTCGAACTCCGGAGGTCTCGGTCAGTTCACCGGTTGCTCGCAGACTGTTGACTCTAGCCAGCTGCTTTCAACCTCGCCACGTGATCCTGGATCTGCAAGCTGACTCGAAAACCGGGGTAATCGAAGAGCTGGCAGCTCTAGCCGCTCGGCTCGGTCTGATTCGTGACAAGACCTGGTTCGTAGGTGCATTGATCGAACGCGAGAATGTGATGCCCAGCGCTACCGGGAATGGGGTCGCCTTTCTGCATACTCTTCATCGCCATCCGGAGCAGATCCTTAAGCCCTTTATGGTGCTAGGACGATCGCTCCGAGGCGTCGACTTCGATGCTTTGGACGGTGCCCCGACTCATCTCTTTTTCGTATTGGGCCTCAAGTTTCATGAGCTCTACCTCCCGTGGTTGGCGAAGTTGCCGCAGATGTGTGCACAGCCTGAAACGCTCCAGATCTTGATGACAGCCACGACTGCCAACCAAGTCTTCAACGCTCTTTCCAGTGCCGAGCAAACCCTTGGAGAGGTACAAGGTCCCGAATTCCGGAAATAACCCGAAACGCCACACCCAATGGAGCCTGATCAGGAGAGCTAGTGGCGCTGAGAGCGAAAACGCTTAGGCTCTAGGAGGGTGTTACTTTCGAGAATCGATGAAGTTATGAAGAGAGGCACACCGTTAAGCAGGTCCCCAGCATCTCGCTCTACTGAAGCCAGAGCCCTATCCGTATAGGCCCGGGAGTGACTGGGTACTAGACAGCGGAGATTTGCGAGTGGGGAGGTCGAAACATGGAAGCAAAGGTTTCGGATGTCCTGAGGCACAAAGGTGATCGTGTCGTCACCCTTATGCCGCAACAAACCGTCGCGGCGGCCGTCCAACTGCTCACCAAAAATCGGATCGGGGCTGCACCGGTCGTCGACGAGGGGGGTCGAGTCGTTGGGATAGTCTCCGAGCGCGACATTATCCGCGGCATGTCGGAAGATGCCGGAGCCTTGTTAGCACTTCCGGTCGATCAATTGATGACCCGTGAAGTCAAGACCTGCGTCCCAGAGGATCGGCTAGTCGATTTGATGCGGGTGATGACGCTACAACGCATCCGCCACTTGCCGGTAGTCCATAGCGGAGCACTTTGCGGAATCGTTAGCATCGGCGACGTTGTCAAGCAGCGTCTCGAAGAGGTCCAGTCCGAGGTAGAGGATCTCCACAGATACATTCGCTCGCCATAACGTATCAATTCGCTGAGATTAGTCGCCGCAAACTGAGAAGAACCTCAAGGTATGCCGTTCGATCAGGACGAGCAAAGGGTCTTCCAGGTTTTCAGTTGGTAGTCTCGCACTGACCTCGCTCGGGATCGGGCGACGAGCGGGAGCTTCGTCAGGAACGCGAACAATGTGGGAGACGAGGCCTGCTTTCGGCAGCAAGGAATACAAGGCGATGGATCATCTCACGTGGCGGTTCGCGGCGATTCTCGGCGCGTTAATAGCAACCAGCGCTTCGATGGGGGCCTCCCTGTACGAAGAGTCCGTGCTGGATCGGGTCTGGCCGCGCAAACCCAACATCGTCAGGCCGATAGAAGGCGGTGCCAACCGAACACTCTTCTGGGTTCCTGCCGATCTGATCGCGATCACCAGCCTTCTCGTTGCGACTTGGGCCGCTTGGCCTGCTACCGATACTCGCGTTGCCGTGCTTGTGGGAGTTGGCCTCTATGCGATTAACATCGGAGTCAGCGTCGGCTATTTCGTGCCGGAGTTGTTGAAGGTCGAGAGAATCGGGGCTCGGCCCGACGATCCTTCATCGCGAACGTGGGTACGTCGAAACCGATGGCGCGGCGCGATCTTCGTTTGCACCACCGCCGCTCTGAGTCTCGCCGTCGCGTCGCTGGCCAGCGTCAGCTGATGATACCAAGCTCTCGTCGTTCGCGCTCAGATGCAACTTTAACGGACGCAATACCCGCCGTACCGAAGCATTGATTGCGCGCTCGCCAATATAACCGCAAGCTCGTAATGCATCCGCTAGCGCTCGGCACCGCAGACAAGTTTCTCGCCCACATCACCAACTATCAACTCCATCTCACGCAATTGATCTCGGTCGGTCCAGGCGAACCTGCGCAGGCGATTCACCGCGATCAGTGTCGTTTGATTTATTCAGCTCCCGAAGGGTTTCGAACGCCAGTGCAACACAATCTAGGCGACGACTGATTTCACCGAAGAAAACAGAGCGACTCGGATAATTCCGGGGAGCAGACGTTACCCAGAGTCTGGCTTTGCGCTTATCTTTGAGCCCGGACGCCCGGCCCGCTGATTTTTGACCAAAGACCGCTTCTACGATTAGGCAATTTCGACTTCATATCGGGACTGCAGCTCGACGAATTGCAGAGCGAATATGGCTTGCATTCCGAACCCGCCAGAGGCGCATTGTCGACAACATCTTGAATGTGAGTAGAGGAATGGCCGATTTCGCGCGTACCGTTCGCTATCAATCGATTCGTTGAGTCCTTATGGCACAATGGCTTTCTATAGCTCGGATAAAGTTATCGGTAGGTATCGAGTAAGACCGATTTGGACATCGGGTCTCGCAAAAGTCCGCGCAGTGATCGCGATCGACCTAACATATTACGTAACACAATAAACCGAGATTTCTGTTTTCCAAGTGGAGTAGCCACTTGATAAGATGTGCGAACAATCCTGACAGATATGGGTTTGGACGCTATCGGAGTTAAACAAATCAGCGAACGCTCGGGCCATCCAATAAGTGACATCATTGAGTACCTTGTGTCCTTGTGTCGTTAGCTCCGAACTTGGGTGAGAACAGCCTCGATGCCCAACCGTGATCACAGCCTCCAGGTAAATTGCGACAACTGCAAGGCGCGTTTCGTCGCGTGGTACGGAACCGAGGAAGAGGCGGATGGTTTCCAAGCCTGGGTCACACCCCCCGTCGCCAAATCGCAGCGCCCGTTTGTCTCTTTCACGACGCCGGCATGCGGATGGTGCGCATCGCGCCCGGCGGTGCGCTTTCGTCGCTCACGGAGCACTCGGCCTCCTGGCCTCAGAAAAACACCGAAAATTGATAATCAAACTCCGCTCGTTCATCACCTGATCAACACCTGACCGCCGCTTGCGTATCCCTCGCGAGCATGATAGGGAAATTCTGCGGAAACGCGGTGTTGCGGTATATCCAAGAGATGCGATAAGAAAGCTCTTAAGAATACGAGGCTGTGGACTTAGAGCGATCCAAGGGTGGTCAAGATGGATATTGGACAGGCGCAGATACATCGTTCATTGACCAGGCCAGTCTTGCTGGGCGGGGCGGAGCGGGCGCCGGCGATCGTCAAAGCGACCACCATGCTCGGCATCGGACTGGGACCGGGCTTCCACTGGCCGAACATTTTGCTCGGGGCTTTTCTGGGCACGGCGGTGCATATGCTGCTGCGTTGGATGGCCAAGCGCGATCCGCAATTCTTCGCGGTCTACCTGCGCCACCTGAGCTACCAGCCGGACTACCGACATTTTGCCGACCCGGACGCGCCGCCGGCGCGCGTCTATCGTTCGGTGGAACCATACAAGAGGTACTGAGCCATGGCGTTATGGGCGCACGGTGGGACGAGAGCGGCGAGGCGGCTGGGGCGGCAGGGGTTTGTGGCGCTCTCGCCCTACCGGCGCTTTTTGCGGCGCGGACTGGCGGGGCCGGTGATCCTGACCAAGTCGGGAGCCTTCCTCTGCGTCCTGCGGCTGCATCCCTCCGATCTGGAATCGCAGAGCTCGGAGCGGCGTGCGCGGGTGTGCGAAGCCTTGGCGCAAATATTTTCGACGCTGGGCGACGGCTGGGGCACCTGGATCAACGTGATCTCACGCGCGCGCCGGCAATACCTGGAGCGGGGTGCGCTGTGGCACTCGACGATGGTGACGGTGGATGAGGCGCAGCGGCGGCGGTTGAGGACGAGAGCGCGAACTACGAGCGCGAGTGCTTCATCGCACTGGTCCATCAGCCGCCGGCACCGCACGAGCAGCGGCTGTTCGATCTCGCGATAGGGGCGGGCGCCAAGCACAGTCTGAATCTCGAGCAGCAGCTGCTGGAGTTCGAGCGGCAGGTCAGCGAAATAGCCGGCACGCTCTCCGGCTGGGTGGGACTGACGTCGCTTAGCGATGAGGGCGAGGCGCTGGCGTTTATCGAGGAGTGCATCGATGGCATTCACCAGCAGCGTCTGTCGCCGCCGCCCGGTCGGTTGCTCGATACGCTCCTTGGTCACGAATTCATCTTCGGCTACCGGCCGACGATCGATGGCCGCGCGATCCGGGTGATCGCGCTGAGTGAGTTTCCGCCCGAGTCGCATCCTCTGATGCTGTCGGCGCTCGGTAGCCTGCCGCTCCCGTATCGCTTTTACGTGCGACTCGAACATTACGATCCGACCACCGCCAACGCGAAGCTGGCGGGTTATACGCAAGCTGGGGCAACCGGCTCTACGGTCCGCTCGACGCGGTCCATCGGATTCTGGGCGGGATGCCGCGCGAGAATCCGCACGCCGCGGCGATGATGGAAGACGTGCTCGCAGCGCAGGCCGAGAACGAGCATGGCGATTATCGGCCCGTGGGCTACACGGCGGGGTTCGTGCTGATCGGCGAGGATGCGGTGCGGGTGGAGGCCGGCGAGCGGCTGATTATGCGCGAGGCCCGTAATCGCGGCTACGGCGCGCGCGACGAGACGCTCAACTGCGCCGACGGCTACTTTGGGTCATGGGCGGCAAATGGCTACTTCAATCCGCGCCGCGCCATCATCAATACGCTAAACGCTGCGCACACGCTCTGCCTTGATATTCCGTGGGGTGGTCAGGAGCGCAACCCGTCGCCGTATTATCCGGCGAACAGCCCGGCGATGCTCATAGGCCTGACGCGCGGCAACGCCCCGTTCGGCTACTGCGACCACGTGGACGATCGCGGGCACGTGCTGATGCCGGGACCGACCGGCAGCGGCAAGACGACTGCGATCGGCTACACCACCTTTTTGCATCATCGTATTGCCGGCGCGCAGTCGTTCAACTTCGATTGCGGCTACGGCATGTACGTGCCGACGCTGGCGGTGGGCGGGTTGCATTACGACCTCGGCGCGGACGCCACCTGTTTTCAGCCGTTGCGCCATATCGATCGGTCGAAGGAGCGCGTCTTCGCGCACGGCTGGCTGAGCGAGGACTTGTTGCCCTTTGGCGGGATCAATCCAGCGCCGGAGCGCGACGAGGCGTTGTGGCGGGCGCTCGAGGTGATGGCGGAGCTGCCGCCTACGCTTCGCACCTTGACCAATCTCAAATACACGGTGCAGGACCAGACCATCCGTGAAGGGCTGACCTTCTTTACCCACGAGGGTCCGGCGGGTCGCTATCTCGACGGCGATCATGACGGCCTGGGCGAGAGCCGGTTTATCACCTTCGAGATCGAACGGCTGATGGGGCAGGGCGAGCGCGTGCTGGTGCCGGTGCTGAGCTATTTGTTCCATCGCATCGATCAGCGACTGGACGGGCGGCCAACGCGGATTACCGCCGATGAATTGTGGATCATGCTGGCGCGGGCGCGCTTCGCGGCGAAGTTCGAGGACTGGTTGCGCACCTGCCGCAAGAAGAATGCGGCGGTAGTGTTGGCAACGCAGAGCCTCGCCGATATCGCGAGCTCGCCGTTGTGCGCCGTCATTCTCGAATCCTGTCCGACCAGGCTCTACCTGCCCAACGCCGAGGCGCGCAGCCCGCAGAACGCCGCGCTGTATCGCAGCTTCGGGCTGACCGATGCGCAGATCGAAGTGATCGCGGCGGCGACGCCCAAGCGCGACTACTTCTACGTGTCGCCGCGCGGGTGGCGATTATTCAGCCTGGCGCTGACGCCGGCGGCGCTGGCCTTCGTCGGCGCGGGCTCCCCCGAGGAGATCATCGCTGCGCGACAGATGCATCAGCGGCACGGCGACCGCTGGGCGGCAGAATGGCTGCGGCACAAAGGCCTGCCCGAGTGGGCGGAGTACTGGGAGCGGATCGCGGCGGAGATGGCTTCGGGCGCCGAGGATACACATCTGCCCGAGGCGACGCTCCCCACGGATCAAAGGTTCAGGGAGGAAGTGGTATGGGACGGAGATTAATTGGAGCGGTTCTGATGATGGCCGCGATTGCGTTCGCGTGTCCGCTTGCGGCAAAAGCGCAGTTTGGCGGTGCGCAGATTGTTTTCGATCCGCAGATGTTCGCCCGGCAGTTGCAGCAGCTGGAACAGCAGGCTGCAACCGTCACCGACCTCGCCCAGGAGCTGCGATTCATGGCGCTCAACACGGTGCCATATCTGGGCGGGGTCTGGCAGCCCAATTCCACTTTGCTGAGCAACCTCGGCAACATGATCGCGACCGAGCAGGGGCTGTCCTACGCGCTAACGAACCTGCCGACGCAATTTGCCCAGATCTTTCCCGGCTATACCGCGCCGGCCGGAGTGCCCACCACGACCGCGCAGCAGGCGGGGCAAGGTTTGAACAACACTCTAGCGACGCTCAGCGGCACCCTGGTTTCGTTGCAAGGCCAGGCGCAGAACTTCGCGGCGGAAAACACCGCGCTGCAGGTGCTGAGTGTAGCGAACACGACCGCGACCGGGCGGTTACAGGCAATTCAGATAGGTAATCAGATCGCGTTGTTGCAGGTACAGCAGGCGCAGATGCTGCGCCAGACCATGCTCGCGCTGACCAACGCGCTCGCCGTGACCCAGGCCAATCGGGCGAGCGAGCAGGCCCAAGGCTTAGCGGCTATTCAGCAATTTTACGGTCCGACGGTGCAAGCACCTAAGCCGGAGCCGGCAGAAACCTTTTTGTTTGTCAGGAAGCTTGCCATGAAAAAGATAGCCATTTCACTCGCCTTGCTAATTAGTATCGTCGCCTGCCGCAAACCGAGCGGCGTTGACGACGAGGCAATCAATGCCCTTCGGTCTCAAGATCTTAGTCATAGCCAGTTTGGTCCAGATTTTTGGCTTGAACAGCAGAAGCACAATACACCTCTGTGGCAACGAGCCAACGCCTGGTGCGGCCAGCTAGTCAGCGCACTCCCTTGTCACGCTAAGTGATAGATGTCCTTGGTGTTCTGACCGAGAACCTTTTTGCGAGTCTCGGGCTTCAGCCGGTCGGCGTACTTCTTGAGGCTGGGGACCCAGGTCGCGGGATGGTCGGCATGCGGGTAGTCCGTAGCCCACATAAAACAGTTGTTTCCCACGTAATCGATCATACAGGTGGCGGAAAACTCTTCCGGGTCACCAGAGATGAAGCACTGATTGCGAAAATATTCGCTGGGCTTGTGCTGGAGCCTGCCAAGCATTCCGGGTCGATCGCCGACCTTTCCAAATTCGACCTCGTGAACGCTGTCCAACCGATCGAGAAATGCACCGACCCAGCTGGCTCCTACCTCGAGCAGACCGAATTTCAGTTTCGGATATCGGTCGAAGGTATTGCTCGTGTACATACTGAGCAGCGCCTCCTCGAGGGCGTGCCGCGCTCCAATGAGGCCCCCAGCCGCGAGTTGCGCCAGATCCTGGGGGGTCATGTCTTTGCGCAGGAATCGCGGGGAACTAACACCTTCAGGATCGATCGACACGTGCACTGCTAACGGAACGTCCAATTCCTGCGCCTTCGCGAACACCGGATCGTGAACCCGATGTCCATGTGGCACGCGAGTGTGGGTGTACTGAGCAACGAATGCTCCCTTGCAACCATCGCGGACGGCTCGTTCGAGCTCCGCCGCCGCACCCTGCGGATCGGTCAGCGTGAGATGCGCAATCGGAACCAGGACCCCACCGCTATCGCGGCAGAAATCCGCGATCCATCGGTTGTACGCACGCATGTACGCCAGACTGAGTTCGGGATCGGTTACCGCTCTCTCCCAGATCAGCCCCCAGGTTGGATAGAGGAGAACGTGTTCCAGGTTCTCGCGTCGCGCGAGGTCCAAGCGCTGCTGCGGATCGGTCGCGCCATAGGGAAGCGTGTCCATGTAGAGACGGTTGGGGTCAAGTTCGGCGACCTTCTCGCCCATCATGGGGAAGGCGAGGCCCTTCATCCCAAGAATGTCCGGAATCGGACGCCGATCGACTTCGAGATATTCCCAGCCGTCCCTGTCGCGCTTTACGCGAATCGCACGATCTTTGTAGCGTTCTTCTAGGTAATCCTCCCAAAGATTTGCGGGTTCATACACGTGCCCGTCGGCGTCAACCGTTCCCTCATATGGGAACCGAACGATCTCGTAAGCCATCTTCCTAGCCTCCGTTTGCCAATTTCGCCAGAGCGCCACCAAGCGCCTTGTCCATGCAGTGGAACGCAACGAATGCAGCGACCACCTAATGATGCTTTTCTCACAGAAACTCGTCCCAGGATTGGGGATTCAAACACAATATCCGTATGCGCCGTTGTCGAGGGATTGGTCGCGTGTATAACTGACTATGCCGCCCGATTTATCGCGCGACCCACGCACCATCGATAACCAATGGATGACCAGTAACGAACGATGATCCATCGGACAGCAGCCAGAGTACGCCCTCCGCAATCTCCTCCGGCTTGCCCATTCGTCCTACCGGTTCACCGGAGATAAGCTCCTGTTCAGTGAACGATCGATTGTCGAGGAGGCGCTCGACCATTGGTGTTCTAATAACGCCAGGGCATACGCAATTGACCCGAATATTCTTAGTGGCAAATTCAAGCGCAGCGGTACGTGTGAGTTGCACCACACCAGCCTTGGATGCGTTGTAGGCAGGCTGTCCTTCGAAGCCCACCAACCCTGCAATCGATGCGGTGTTGACGATACTACCGCCACCCTGTTTGAGCATCTCCCGGATCTCGTATTTCATGCACAGCCAGACACCCTTCAGATTGATCGCTATAACTCGATCGAAGAGCTCTTCGGAGCACTCCGCGGTGTTGGCCATTTTGCTCTCGATGCCAGCGTTGTTGAATGCGCAATCGATGCGGCCATAACGCTTAACAGTCTCGTTCACCATCGCTTCGGCTTGTATGGCAATTGAAACATCGGCCGCAACGAAGCTTGCCTCGCCGCCGGCTTCTTTGATCATCCCGACTGTGCGCTCGCCACCTTCGGGCATATAGTCGGCGATCATGACCTTCGCGCCTGCGGCAACCAACTTCAGTGCGGTGGCGCGACCGATTCCCGAGCCGCCGCCGGTTACTAAAGCGATTTTTCCGTCCAATAATCCAGGCATGATCTGCACCTCCGGCTAACTTTTTAGCGCTCCGAGGCCACCGCGATATCCCAGTTGTTAAAGGTGGTAAAGCTCCATAGCGGTTTCGCCCAAGATCTTACGAGCGTTCTCCAACGTCGTCGCTCGATAGACACACTCGCGGGAACTCCAACTATAACCAAAGGTTCCCTCGTTGTGAGGATAATCCTGGGCCCACATGACACGATCGGCGCCGATATAATCGAGCAGCTTGAGGCCGAGAAGGTCATTCTGAAATGTCGCGTAACAATTGTTATGCCAGTAATAACTCGGCCTACGTTTCGGCAGAGAATTGAGACCTTCCAGTAAGGGACCCTGATGGTCGTAAAGCTGCTCCGCTTCCTGGAGCGCTACCGGTATCCACGCAATTCCAAACTCGACAAACACCACTCGAAGATCCGGGTGTCGATCGAAGACGCCGCCGAAGATGAGTTCGCCAAGAGGCTTACGAGCCGCGCAAAAGGATTGAAGAGCACTAGCCCCAAAACCTCCTCGTCCCAGCACCCCTATGTTCTCGCCGATATGAAAGCTGACCGGGAGGCCGGCCCGCGCAATTTCGTCCCATAGCGTATCCATCTCCGGCGCGGCGTACGAAAGGGGGGAACCATCGGCATTCTTGCCAACATTTGAGGTGGGAAGCATGAAGGTCTTGAGACCGAGATCGCGGATTTGTTTAACCGCCTGCCAAGCCCTTGTTGGATCCCACCAATTGCTGCAAACGCCTACGCCATAGTATCGACCCGGATGGATGGCGCTGATTCGAGCCATATATTCATTGTAGATCCAATATATTTGTTCCTGCACCTCGTGATCGGGCAGGCGTATGAAGGCGAGAAGACTTTGCGGATATAATATCTCCTTGTGGACACCCTCTATCGCGAGATCACGATTGCGGACGTCGATATCCCAGGCACCGGAGCCAAGAGCGTTCGGAATGAACTTACGCATCGCCATGTCGATTACTTGAGACTGTGAATCGACTGGCGGCTTGGGGTCACCCTGGCGCCAGAAGTCATCGAACCAAACCCGGGGAGCCTTCTTCTTCAAATGGGCAGGGAAGTTCTCATAGAAAATGTCTTCAGAAACTTCCCAGTGTCCATCGGTTGACACAATTGTCAGATCAGTCGGAAGGCGCGTCTCGTTCTTCTGCTGCGCGCTGCGCGTCGTTACTACATCGCGGTCAAAAAGCGGATTTTCTAATGTTGTTGTCATCTTTTTGTATCTCCAACAGCGTATTGCTGGCCGATGGCTTCTTACTCAATTTCCCAATCAAAGCCTAAACTCCATGTGTGGGATACATAGCTGCTGCTACCAATTCGATCTCGGCTCTATCAGCGGGAAGAATAAAGCCCGACTCGATCGCTGAGTCCAACGCCCGGCGGAACTTTGCGAGATATTCGTCCCGCCCACCGGGATACAATCGACCGAGTGTCGTATGATCGAACGGCTCCGTTACGCCCGTAAGCCCCGCCGCGACACTGCCTGAATTCCCAATCCCCGACATCCGCGCAATGGGGACATCCACCCACGGCGTACGAATACCACCTTTGGCGTTACCGTTTGCATCGAGAACCAACTGCGGCAACGGCCGATCCTTATCGCCGCCTATCGTCTCGAGACGCGGACCTTTTGGCGGTGCTTTGTCGGTGGCGGTCCATCGGTCGAGGTGCAGTAGTGCAGACTCCATTACGTAGTGCTGTTGCGGGTCGTAATCCATCGCTTTGGCCAACTTCATTCCGAAAAAATCATCGGTTGGCGCATACGCAGCAGCCAATTCCGGAATTGACGCCGAGCTTGAATCGATAAAACCGACGGTGGCGAGGTAGTTGTTGGCATGCGAGGCGCCGGCGATTTCCCAGATTCGCAGGAGATCGTTGTCATCTTGCCGGGCATGGAAAAATCCCCTCACGTTGGCGCCGATCACATCGGTCTCGGCAAGGACCGTCATGGTTGGCACGCGGAGATCACTACAAAGCCGGGCGGATTGTGGCATCGTGGTTGGCGAGTTCAGGATCGAGGCCCCATCGAGCGGGGCGCCCGGCGCGAATCGTGCGTGGATGAAAAAGCCGTCGTAGACCCTGGCGAGTCGGTCTATTGCATTGACGTAAGTGGTGAGAAATATCGCTGACTGAGAGTCACCAATTGCGAGCAGGCGTTTCGCCGTCAAAGGCCCTAAGACCTTTCCCGTTGCGGAGCCTTTGATGATCATGCCCGCCTGGGAAAAAATATCGTATGCAAACGCATCCCCCGGATGGCTCAAGGCATGGTATCGCGCAGGGTCGGCTTGCTTAAGCGGTAGGTTGTCGGGTTCGAGGCTCAGACCGCCCTCGAGCCCAACCCTTTGTGCCGAGACGCCGACATAGGCGAAGCCACTTCGCATGATTTCGCGATGCAGGCAAATCCAATCCGGCGCGAAGTCGATACCCCGACTGACATTCAACCATTCGACGACGACGGTGCCATTGAATTTGCTGGCGTCAGCGGGTCGGACGACGACGATGCGGGTCCTGTACGGAGCAGTCTCCGCAGGCGCCACCTGCCAGTTACCGTCTTCGGATAACGGCCCGACCGGTTGATAAGAAACGGCATCTCCCGAGACGAAATATTCCTCGGTAAGATAACCCTGTGCCCTAAGGTCGAACTCGGCGAGCATGAGAACCGGCGTACCCAAAATGGGCCCGGTTATCTCAATATCCGCCCTAGCCGAGCGCGGGGTTTTCGCCGCCATAAGCTTCTCTCCAGGCTGAGTCAGCTTGCAGGCTTTCGCCACATTCTCCATGATTCCTCGCCGCGGAGGTCATAATGGTGGTGGCGCACTAGCCTGCCTTCTACTTCCCGAATCTTGATCGAAATCAATAATTAAGCAAGATTAGAGGTTCACTTTGGTCAAACGAATGCGAGAAAGTACTGCCCGAAGAAAAAAGACCTCGGCTCCGAAGAGCGGCCGCCAAATCGAGGCGGCAAAAATGCTCGAATTCTTCTATCCGGCCCATTACGAGATCGGCACCGCCTTGGAGGACGTGCTTCGGTCTGACCTGCTTTCGCGTCAGCAGGCCGCCAGCCTCTGGTTGATCCGATCCCAGGGAATTGGCGGCTGTCAGATGCGCCGCAAGGATATCGAAGCGAATATTCGGCGCTGGTTCGAAGTAACCAGCGCGGCAGTTTCAAGAGCGCTTCGCGAGATGATGCGTCCACCGATCGAGTTCATCGAAATCACCGAAGACCCCAACTCGGGACGTGAAAAGCTGGTTAGCCTGACTCCCAAGGGCAAGGCCTACTTGGATTCAGTCGCGGAGCGAGCCACAACGGTGCTCGCTGACTTGATCGAGGACATTTCGCCGCAACTGGTAGCTTCCGCCATCAGTTACCTGGGTCAGCTCACCAGCGCATTTCGGCGCTCAAAGACTCGCAGCCGAATTCGATTGGTTCGGCCGAACCAGGGATCAGTCAAAGGATAGGAATTGCTTCGATGCGTCCAATCCAGGACTCCGTGGCCGTCCTTTGCTGCGGTCCAAGCGCGATTCAATTAGGACTTTCCGACACTCCGCGAGGAAATTGTCATGGCAAATTCAATGGAACAGGCATCGAACGCTCCGGCAGCGAGCGTCGAGCGCTTTGACGCGATCGTAATCGGGGCGGGAGTGTCGGGGCTTTACCAACTCTACAAACTGCGGGAGCTCGGTCTCAAGGTGCGATGCCTTGAGGACGGCGGCGGCGTCGGCGGCACCTGGTATTGGAATCGCTATCCCGGATGTCGTTTCGATTCGGAAAGCGAAACCTACGGCTATTCGTTTTCGAAAGAACTCCTACAGGAGTGGAACTGGAAGGAGCACTATTCCGGTCAACCCGAGAACGAGCGTTATCTGAACTATGCTGCGGACAAGTTTGATCTGCGCCGCGATATCCAATTCAACGCTCACGTTATCTCGGCGGTCTTCGACGAAAAGACCAATCAATGGGAGGTCGGCCTCGAAAACGGACAGCGGATGCGTGCGCAGTTTGTGGTAGCCGCGGTGGGGATTCTGTCAGCGCGCAATATTCCAAAGTTTGAGGGAATCGAGAGTTTCAAGGGCCTATCGTACCATACATCGAGGTGGCCCAAGGAGAGAGTTGATTTCACCGGCAAGCGCGTCGCGGTCATTGGCACGGGCGCTACGGCCGTGCAGCTTATACCGATTATCGCCAAGGAGGTGGGGCATCTGACGGTATTCCAGCGCACCCCGAACTATTGCGCGCCGCTCAGGAATTCACTCGTCGACGAGGAAACTCAACAACGCTTCAAGGCGACCTACCCAGAGATTCACAAGAGGATCCGCGAAACTAGCGGCGGCTTCCTTCACGACGTCGATCGGCGCAAGACAATCGATGTCCCGCGCGAGGAACGGCTCGCGTTCTACGAACAACTGTGGAAGGAACCCGGGTTCAAGAAATGGCTCGGCAACTTCGTAGACATCATGACCGATCGGGTTGCCAACGAGGACTTCGCCGAATTCGTACGCAACAAGATCCGCGCGCGCGTTAAGGATCCCGTAGTCGCCGAAAAACTGGTGCCCAAGGATCATCCGTTCGGATCCAAGCGCATTCCTTTAGAGACCGAATACTACGAGGCTTACAATCGCAATAACGTGTTGCTGGTCGACATAAAAGAAACTCCCCTTGAGCGCATCACGCCCAGAGGCATCAAGACCAGCGACAAGGAATATGAATTCGATGTCATCATCTACGCGACCGGCTTCGATGCGATAACAGGATCGCTGACTCGTATCGATATTCGCGGCGAGGGCGGTCAGAGCTTGAAAGACAAGTGGGCAGGCGGTATGCGCACCTACCTGCAGCTCCAGGTAGCGGGGTTCCCGAATTTCTTCATCGGCAGCAGTACCGCCTTCTGCAATTACACAGTATGCGCCGAGGCGATCGTCGAATGGATCGCGGAGTGCATTCGCTATGTGCGCGACAAGAACTATTCGCGCATCGTACCTACGCAGCAGGCCGAAGATGCGTGGGTCGAGCACAGCGAGAAGGTTGGCAGTCGCACGCTGCTTGGCAGCGCCAACGGATGGTTCGTGGGCGGAAATATCGAAGGAAAGGCGCGTCACTTTCTCCTCTATGCAAATCCGGCCCCCGCTTTTCGCGCGAAGATCAACGACGCAGCTGCCAAGGGATACGAGGGTTTTGTTCTGCAGTAGTCGGATTTGCCTCTGACCTCGAGAGGTCGTTGGCCTATTGGGCTACGTCAGGTCGGCGTCCAAGAGAAGAGAGGACTGCGGCACTCGCGGCGAGTTGATGCTATTAGCGCGACCACGTTAAAGCTCGCGTGTATCAAATTGCCGGTTCGGACGATTTCCGCCAAGCAGCCATCGCAGGAGTACACGGACCTTGGCCTCGAGAGTTACCGAAGATCCCCGCATCGATCCACGCAGCAAGAAAGTATTCGGACCCATGCCGGTAATCGCGGGGGGCGACGTTGCCAGCCGCGAAGAGATGTTGGCGGAGGAAGATACCGAAGCTGGCAAGGCGCGGTCGGCGGCACTTGAAGCAATGTTCGGTGCATTTGACGATGAGACAGTTGCGCCGTCGGCCGGCTTGCGCATCACCACTGAACATGTCGTGTCGGACCCCGATCGCAACGTCATCAATATCCAGTTCATTCGCCCGGATAACAAGAAACGTGTGCCATGTGTCTATTATATTCATGGTGGCGGCATGCGGATGATGTCGTGTTATGCGGGCAACTATAAGGCTTGGGGCAGGATAATCGCCGCCGACGGCGTGGCTGTGGCTATGGTCGATTTCCGCAATTCGCTGACACCGTCGTCGGTTCCTGAAGTCGCGCCTTTTCCGGCGGGTCTTAATGATTGCGTGTCGGGCCTGAAGTGGGTCCACGCTAACAGCGACGCGCTGAATATTGATCCCAAGCGGATTATTGTTGCCGGCGAGAGCGGTGGCGGAAATCTCACCCTGGCGACCGGGTTGAAGTTGAAGCGCGACGGGCAGCTGGGTTTAATCAAGGGACTCTACGCGCTGTGCCCCTGCCGGCGACTGGCCGCAGGCACAGTATCCCTCCTCGACTGAGAATAACGGGATTTTCATCGACGTTGCGGGTAACATGGGCGCGATGGCCTACGGGATTGAGGCCTTCAACGCTCGTGACCCGCTGGCTTGGCCCGGATTCGCGACGACTGAAGATGTAGCAGGGCCTCCGCCTACGGTGATCAGCGTCAACGAGTGCGATCCCCTTCGCGATGAAGGAATCAGCTTCTATCGCTTGCTTCTCCGCAGTGGGGTTAGTGCTTCGTGCCGACAAGTTATGGGAACGATCCACGCCACCGAGATCTTTCCTACCTGCTGTCCTGATATCAGCTACGCGACAGCAAGTGACATCGCGAACTTTTGCAAGCGTTGAGCAGCATCCAGCTGCTGATCTGGGGGCCCAGTCGGATAACACTCGAGCGTCTAA
>DASXMJ010000060.1 GCA_036495685.1 Candidatus Binataceae bacterium
TCCTTGCCGCGCATCTCCGCCGCCTCTGCCACGGTCTTGCGCTCGTATTGCTTGAGGGCGTCATTCGTCACTTCCAGCACCTCGACCTGGTTCCAGCGCCCTTGGAAAAGATGCGGCCGCTTCAGTTCCTCTCGGAACGTGCCGCGGAAACTCGGATCGCGGTAAAACTCCTTCTGCTTCTCCATGGTCTGGTTGAACACCGGTCCCCACATCGCCATGTCCGCGAACGAGAACGGGTTGCGCAGGTCCATCTGGACGCTGAATGGTTTGCAAAGGATCTGTGGCACCCCGCCGCGCGCAATCAGGGGTTCGAGGCGATGGAGAATGACGTCGGTCGCCTCCGGCTTGTCGGGGCGCGAGGCGATCGCGAGCCACGTCACCGGCCGCCCGCTTTCCTCCAGTAGGAACTTCAGCAGGTCCGACTCTTCATCCGAGACCCTTCCGATGCGCTGCGTTAGCGCGACCTCGATCGAACCGCGGCCGACGCGCTTGAGCTCATTTGCGTATGCCTTCAATTCGTCGCGCGATGCCAACCGGCAGGCGAGGGGCCGCCCCTTGAAGCCGATGTGCTGCGCGAGCGTGGTGGTGGAAAATCCGACTGCGCCCGCCTGGACCGCCTCGCCCAGCAACGATGCGATTTTCTGAATCTCGTCGGGCCGCGCCTCGCGCTCCATCGACTCTTCGCCCAACACGAAATGGCGAAACGGGGTCAGTGGCGCGAGGAACGCGAGATTGATTCCCGAGCCCCGGCGCGCGGCCGCGTCCAGATATTGAGGAAAGCTTTCCCATTCCCAAGTGATCCCGCGCGACAGCGCGTCAAACGGAATCGCCTCGACATTGACCAGGTCCCAGGCTGCGATTTCACGCACCTTCTCGCGGCACGGCGCGATGCCGACACCGCAGTTGCCCATCACGACGGTGGTGACGCCGTGCCACGATGTGCAGCTGACCATCGGATCCCAGCAGATCTGCGCATCGTAGTGAGTATGGGGATCGACGAAACCGGGCGCGACAATCAAGTCCGATGCATCGATGGTACGCCCCGCGCCTTCGGTTACTTTTCCAATCGCCGCTACTTTGCCGCCTGCAATTGCGACATCCGCGTGCTGGCCGGCAGCTCCGGTGCCGTCGATCACGGTGCCGTTCCTGATAATGAGATCGTATGTCATAGCTGGTTCTCCTCGTTCTCGTGGACGCGATGAACGTGATTCGGGCTCTGCGAGATGGTCTGGGACGGAGTCTTGATCCAATCGCCCTTCATGCGCAAACGGTGCGGCGCTCCCTTATTGTACCCCTGCGGCAAGTCGCCCTTGGTCCCCCACCGAACCCGCGATTTTGCAAATCGCCGAAACTCCCGGGCTCAGCGCGACCCATATTGCAGCAGGCGACGCTGGTTCAAATTCTGCAGCTGCGATAGTCTCGAAATCCGTGCGCAAGCGACGCGCCTCGAGGAGAAATCATGAAGGTTGTTGTGGATTTACAGCTCTGCGAAGGGAATGCCCGCTGCGTAGAAGCCGCGCCGGAAGTTTTCGAGGTGGGCGACGACGACAAGGCGCACCTGCTCACGGGAAGCCCCGCAGAATCCCTGCGCGACAAGCTCAAGCTCGCGGTACGGATGTGCCCGCGGCAGGCGATCGCGCTGAAGGAAGACTGAACGGGCGGGCCAACCGCACGCGTCCGATGGAAGCAATGGAAAAGAATTTCTCTCTCGATAACATCGACATCATCGGCCCCGACCACTACGCGAAAAATGGCTATCCGCACGCCGAGTGGACCTACTTGCGCAAGCACAAGCCGGTGTTCTGGTGCCAGCATCCGAACACCGACCCTTTCTGGGCGATCACCAAGCACGCCGACATCATTAATATTTCCCGGCAGCCGCGGCTCTTCCTCAACGGGCCGCGCCTGCTGATCTTCGTGCCCGAAGCGGGTGTAGAACCCGCGCCCACGCCTCCATTCCGCCATCTGCTCGACATGGATCCGCCCGAGCACGGCGAGTATCGCGCACTCGTGAGCAGGCGATTCACCCCGCGGGGAGTGCGCCACCTCGAG
The DNA here is from genome assembly GCA_036495685.1 of Candidatus Binataceae bacterium. Taxonomy (NCBI): domain Bacteria; phylum Candidatus Binatota; class Binatia (SeqCode); order Binatales (SeqCode); family Binataceae (SeqCode); species Binataceae bacterium (SeqCode). Next base: position 2,053 of record DASXMJ010000060.1, read on the forward strand.
GCGCAAATCGACGCGATCGCGCGGCAGGTCCTCGATGATATGACCGGCCGCGACCGCTGCGATTTCGTGCTCGACATCTCCTCCAGAATTCCGCTCGCGGTAATCGCGGAGTTGCTCGGTGTGCCGCATCAGGACTGGGAGCAGCTGTTTCAGTGGACCAACGAGACCATCGGAGGCAGCGACCCCGAGTTCCAGCAGGGAACCAGCACCCAGGAAACCCTCGACCGCGCACGCCTGGGCCTGTTCCAATATTTCAGCAATATGGTGGCGGACCGCATCAAGGCCCCCACCGACGACATCACCAGCATCGTTGCGAACGCGAAGGTCAACGGACAGCCACTGCCACAGCTCGAACTGCTCTCATACTTTTTCCTGCTGGTGGTGGCCGGCAATGAGACCACCCGTAATGCAACCACCGGTGGCCTGCTCGCGCTGATCGAAAACCCCGATCAATGGGATCGGCTAAGAGAAAATCCAGCGCTACTCAAGCCCGCGGTCGAAGAGATCGTCCGTTGGACCACACCGGTGATTCAGTTCGCGCGCACTGCCGTCGAAAACACCGAAGTTCGCGGTCAGAAGATTCGCGCGGGTGAATCGGTATGCCTGTTTTACCCGTCAGCGAATCGCGACGAAGAAGTCTTCGATAACCCGTTCAAGTTCGACGTGAGCCGCGATCCCAATCCGCACATTGCGTTCGG
>DASXMJ010000061.1 GCA_036495685.1 Candidatus Binataceae bacterium
CGAACCTGACAACCGGATTCGTAACACCAATTGTAACGGGCTTGGGCAATCCGGGCGGGATGGCCTTTATTCCCTCTGGGGTGAATCTGGCGCGATTCGTGGCGCTGTCCGCACAGATTCCGGAAATTTGCCCGTAGTAACTGCTCTATTTTTTGCGGAGAGACGACCTGCCCCGTGCTCCGACCTGGCCACGGTGCTTCTGCGCCCCTGCAAAAACGTCTTGGAGCGTGCGCGACGCCCGCTACGCTAGGGTACCCTCACTTGAAGGCTACCGTATCGACCCCACTTCAAGCGCCGATCGGTCGCGCGGCACCTCGCGACGAGTTAATTTTCCAAAGTCGTCGTAGTATTCGCCGACTTCCACATCGCTCCGTTCCTCTATGCGCTACATGCGGAACACGCCGAACCGCGCCGCCGTGGGAATCGGCGCATTCAGCGAGGCGGCAATGCCGAGCGCCAGCGCGTTGCGGGTTTCGACCGGATCGAGCACCCCGTCGTCCCATAGGCGGGCGCTCGAATAGTAGCAGCTCGACTCGAGTTCGTATTTCTCCAGCGTGGGGCGTGTGAACGCACGCTGTTCCGGTTCGGTCATCGAGCCGCCCTCGCGCTTCAACTGGTCGAGCTTGACGGTGAGCAGGGTGTTGGCGGCCTGCTCTCCGCCCATTACCGAGATGCGCGAATTGGGCCACATGAACAGCAGCCGCGGGCCGTATGCGCGGCCGCACATCCCGTAATTGCCGGCGCCGTTCGACGCGCCGATGATCACGGTGAACTTGGGCACCTGCGCGTTGGCGACCGCGTTGACCATCTTCGCTCCGTCTTTCGCGATACCGCCCTGCTCGTAGCGTTTGCCGACGATGAAGCCGGTGATGTTTTGCAGGAACACGAGCGGGATACGGCGCGCGCAGCACAATTCGATGAAATGCGAGGCCTTGAGCGCGGATTCGCTGAAGAGCACTCCGTTGTTGGCGACGATTCCTACCGGGTAGCCGTAAAGCCGCGCAAATCCCGTCACCAGCGTTGTCCCGTAGCGCGGTTTGAACTCGTGCATCCGGCTACCGTCGACGATGCGTGCGATGACTTCGCGAACCTCATACGGCCTGCGCGTGTCCGAGGGGATCACTCCGTAGAGTTCGGCCGGATCGTAGTAGGGATCTTCGGGAGCGTCCTGCTGCAACGCGTCCTGGACGCTACGCCGACCCAGGTTTTCGATGATCGCGCGTGCGATCCGCAGCGCATCTTCATCGTCGTCCGCGAGGTGGTCACTGACGCCGGACAGGCGCGTGTGTACATCGCCGCCGCCGAGGTCTTCGGCGCTCACTTCCTCCCCGGTCGCGGCGCGAACCAGCGGGGGGCCGGCCAGGAAAATCGTGCCCTGATTACGCACGATCACGTTTTCGTCGCACATCGCCGGGACGTAGGCACCGCCCGCGGTACACGATCCCATGACCACTGCCACTTGCGCGATTCCCATCGCGGACATACGCGCCTGGTTATAAAAGATGCGCCCGAAGTGCTCGCGATCCGGAAAGACTTCGGCCTGCAGGGGTAGGAAGGCGCCACCCGAATCGACCAGATAGATGCACGGCAACCGGTTTTCGCTCGCGATCTCCTGGGCACGCAGATGCTTCTTCACCGTCATCGGGTAATAGGTACCGCCCTTGACGGTCGCGTCATTGGCAACCACCACCACTTCGCGGCCATAAACCCGCCCGATGCCAGTGACGATGCTGGCGGCCGGTGTGTCATCTTCGTACATGCTGTAGGCGGCGAGGGCGGAAAGTTCGAGGAACGGACTGCCCTGGTCGAGAAGCTTGCGCACCCGATCGCGCACCAGCAGCTTGCCGCGCTCGGCGTGACGTTTGCGCGCCTGCTCCGGACCTCCCAGACGAATGCGCTCCATTTCGGCGCGCAGTCTTCTGACCTGCGCCTCGATCACTTCTTGATTGGCACGGAATTCCGCGGAACTCGGGCTGATGCGCGACTCGATGCGTTCCATGCAAGTCCTCTTGATGCCTAGCGGGAGAGTTTCGGCTAGATATTAGCTTGATTTCTTCTCCTTTCGGGAGAAGACGCCGCGGCGCCCGGATGAGTCTCGGCGGCTTGATGGCTACGCTGCCCGACCGTTGACCATCAGCCCGGTGCACTTGGCGACTTAAGCCTCTTTGCGGGGAGGGACCGCAAGTCCTCGGCATGCGAGAACGCGATCTGAAAGCGCTGGAATTCGATAAAGTGCTGCATCTGGTGATGGAACATGCAGCCTCCGAGCCGGGGCGTGAGGCCATCGCGAAATTGCATCCTTCGACCGACCCGGTCGAGGTCCGCGACCGGCTTCGCGCCAGCGCGGAGATGGTCGCGCTCCGCTCGCGCGCCGGCACACTGCCGATGCGCGAATTCGCCGACCAGCGCAATCTCCTGCTCGTGGCGTCGCGCGCGGGCGCCATGCTGGATGGAATGTCCCTGGTCTCCGTCCGCGACTTCGTACTGGCCTCGCGCACCCTCGGCGCCTTTCTCGGATCGCGTGTCGAGCGGCTGCCGCACCTCGCAGCACTCCATCAAAACCTGCTCGCGCCCAAGGAACTCGCCGACGCCCTGATGTCGGCGCTTGCAGATGACGGGGGACTGCTCGACGACGCCAGCCCTGAACTGAAGCGACTTAGGACCAGGCTGCGCGACGGACGCGCCGACCTGGAGACGCGCCTGCTGCGTTCGCTGAGCGCTTCGGGGATGGAACCGTTCGTGTCGGACTACGTCGTGACCGTGCGCAACCGTCGCTTCGTGCTTCCCCTCAAGCTCAACTACTCGGAGCGGCTGGAGGGCATCGTGCAGGATCGCTCGGTCTCGGGCGAGACGCTGTTCGTCGAGCCCATGTGGGCGGTCGAATTGAACAATCGCGTAATGATGCTGGAGCGGGAAGCCGAGGCGGAAGAACACCGAATTCTCGCCGCACTCACCGCGATGACCGGCGGTTACGCACAGGAGTTGCTCCTGACCTTCGGCGCGATGATTGAACTCGACGGTCTCAATGCCCGCGCGATCCTCGCCGAGCGGTGGACTGCGGTGGAACCCCGGATAGCGGAAGATCGAGTTGAACTGAACGACGCGCGCCATCCACTGCTGTTGGCAACACATCGCGAGGTCGTCCCCATCGAGGTGAAAATCGCGCCGGGCCAGCGGGGTATCGTCATCTCGGGTCCCAACACCGGCGGCAAGACGGTCGCTCTCAAAACCATAGGGTTGCTATCACTGATGGCGCAGACCGGCCTGCTCATTCCCGCGCGCGACGGAAGTACCGTCACCGTTTTTCGCAGCGTGTTCGCTGACATCGGCGACGAGCAGTCGATCGAGGCCAACCTGTCGAGCTTCTCTGGACATATCGCGAATCTCTCGGAAATTGTGCGGTCGCTGGACGAGCCGGCGCTGGTAATTCTGGATGAACCGGGAGCGGGGACCGATCCCGCCGAGGGTGCGGCGCTCGCAATCGGGCTGATGAACTATCTGGCGACCCGCCGATGCCTGGTCGCGATCGCTACCCACTCGACCGCCGTGAAGCTGCACGCCTACTCGCGCGCGGGTTTCGAGGCCGCCGCCGTCGACTTCGACCCCGAGCGCCTGGTTCCGCTTTACCGACTGAAACCGCATACGATTGGTCAGAGCTATGGGCTCGCAGTCGCAAGCCGTCTCGGGCTGCCCAGTGAAATCGTAGCGGCGGCGCGCGAGGCGCTCGGCACCGGCAACATCGAGTTGGAACAAGCTATCGAACGGCTCGAAGCCGAACGCACTCGCCTGGCGCGCGAAACGGAACGGTTGCGAGAGGGCCGCGCAACCGCGGAGCGCGAGTCCGGCGAAGCGCGCGGACAGGCGGATCGCGCGCGTCAACGGGCCGAAGCGGAACGTACGCGGATGCGCGCTGAGGTTTCGGGAGTTATCGAAGAACTTCGCCGCGAAGGTTCGGAAGTCATCCGCGACCTCAAGACTCGCGCCAGGGGGCGCGGTGATTTGACTACGTTCGTGACTAAAGCCAGCGAAAAATTGGACCAGGCTGCGCCGCCAACGCCGGAAGAGCAGAGGCCCGACCGCGAACCGGGTACATCATTGAAGCCGGGAGACCAGGTTGAGATCGGGGGAATTCGCGGTGAACTGCTCTCGATTGACCCGGGGCGCGCGGTGGTGGCTCGAGGCGGCCTGAAAATCGAAGTGGCACCCGAGAGGCTGAGGCGGGCGCGCGGAAAAGCGCCGGAGGCTCCCACCCGCGAACCCGCGGTGTCCTACAGCACGGAGGGCAGCGGTGAAGCGCAGCTCAATCTGATCGGAATGCGCACCGCGGAGGCGCTAAGGAAACTGGAAAGCTTCTTGGACCAGGCGTTCTTGACCAATCAGCGCGAGGTCCGAATCGTGCACGGGATCGGATCGGGTGCGCTGCGCAAGGCGGTTCAGGAATATCTCAACGGTTCTTCCTACTGCGCCTCGTTCCACGTAGCGGACCCACACCATGGGGGCTCGGGGGCCACGATCGTGGAGATGAATCTGTAAGGAGCTGCCTTCCTGAGCCCTTCCTTCGACCGAAACTGGAATCGGAAAGGTCTCCGGAGTATGCGAAGCGGCGGCCGAAGCCACTTGCGTCACTTGCTCACCCATCTGAGGCGCAAGATCCGCCAGGCGGCAAAGAGAGAGAACAACCTAACGTTTCTTCCTCGAACGGTCAGGAACCCAGGTTGAATCGCACCCCAGTGACAATTACCGGCCGAAGAGACCCTTTAGCTGGTTGAGCGGGTTTGCGGGCTGACTGTTACCACCGTTCCCTCCCTTCGTATTGGCGTTACCGCCACCGCCAAGGAAGGCCCCGAGTCCCTTCTTGCCCATCAATTTGCCCAGCGCCTTTTGTCCCTGCTCTTCCACCGCCCGCTGACCTGCGCGCTGGGCAAGGTCGCCGACGTCGGGCACTACGGTTGGCTTCGGCAACTGCCCGGTAATGCGCAGCGGGATATCAATCTGACCGCTATTGTTGGTGACGTACACGACGTTTTTCTTCTGTGCGATGATTTCGTTGGTGAGCTGCTGAGTCAGCAGGATACGCGCCGTCAGGTCGATGTTCTTGTCCATGTCGAACCATCCGTCCCCATTCATCGCGTAGTCCGCCGTTCTCATCACGAGGTCGTGGGTCGTGATGCGCGGTCCCTGGATGACGAAAGTCAGTCCCAGCTGCTGGAAATCGGTGTCAGGGTTGCTGAACAGTTCCGGATGATTGCTTGCGATCGACTGTGGCACCAGCGAACCTATTACCGGCAGATTCTGCGTCTTGGCAAAAACCTGCGCACCGAGATTAACGCCGACCAGTTTGCCCCGTGCCACCTGTGCTTGCCCGCTGCCCGTAAGGGTCGGCTTGATCGCGTCGAAACTACCCTGGTTCTTGCCCGATAACTGCACCCGCCCGCTCAGAAATCCGCGCACCACACCTGCGGCTTTGGCCTTCTGAGACTGGAGCGCCTGCTGGAGATCTAGACCGGCCATGGTGACGGCGGCGTTGAATGGTCCCCCGGTCTCCAGGCTCGCGTCGGCAGTGCCGGAGGTCGAACCGCCGAAGGCGCCCATCTCAAGCTGGGATACGTGCAGCTGCTTGCCGGCCAGCGAAGTGACGACCGTAAGTCCGGTATAGGCAATGTTGTTCAGATTTCCCGCAGGTGAGGTGAGCTTGTTGTCGTCAAGCGCGACACCATTGGCCATCGAGAACGTGCCGGTCGCGCGAACCCCCGTCAGTTGCTCGTTCGCAGGCCGGTTGGGTGAAAAATCCGTGGTCCGCAACGCGTCGGCGGTGAACTCATAGGTCGCTCTCGGGGGATAAATCGGATCACTACGCGCGCTCAGAGTGGCGCGACCCGTGCCCAATTTGAACGCCAACGGTCCGATGTCCGCCGCGGTCCCGCTAAGCTTGATGTCGCCCCCGAGGTCGCTGACGGCGGTACCGCCTTGCCCCGGGCGCGGCAACGTCATGCCCGCGAGTGTTACAACCCCATTCGCAGATGGCTTGCCGCCCGCATACGCAACCTGGCTATGAACCTCGCCCTTGCCGGTGATTCCGAGCTTCGCGGCAGTCGGCACCAGCTTGGCAAGCGAAGCAATGTCGAAGCGATTGGTGTCGATCTTGCCGCTGAAGCTTCCACCGCCAAATTTGATCGCAGTCGCTTCCAGGTTCAGATCGCCGAGCACGATCGTAGCTTTGGATACACCGACTTCCGAGCCGTTGCGCGAGGCATCAAACGCAAACTTGAGCGTGGTCCCGGCCGGTTTCTGAAACGAGTCTCCGAACGCTACCCGATTCGGGGTCAGATCGCTTGCCGCCTTGATCGAAAGCGCGCCGAGCTTGCCCTGCATGCTGGCGTCCAGGCTGACCTTGTCCGAAACCTCGAGTTTGGCCACAATCGCCTTGGCAAATTCGAGCTCGCCGACTTGTGCGACCGCAACTGGACTGGCCCGCAAATGCAAGTCGATGCCGATTTCATTGGGATCGATGCGACCGCCGGTTGCAAGCGGCCCGACGCGGCCGGCGAGTTTGATGTTCTGCTCGTCGCCAAACACCGCCATTACAAGAGCGAGATCAAACGGCGAAGTGAAGGTGAAGCCTTTCAGATCGAGATCGATGTGCGAGATGGTGACGGGTGGCAGCCCTGCTTGCTCGTAAACGATCTTGCCCTGCTGAATTGCGAAGTTGTGCACCTCAAGCACGCCAATCGCGCCGGCACCGCCTGGGGTTTTCTTTGGCGCCTCGCTTAGCGGCGATTGACTGATTGCACCGCCGCCCGCGCCCTTTTCCGCTTGCCCCGGCGCGAGGTTCCCGACTGCGCCCTTCTTGCCGATGGTCGACACGTTGAGCTGGCCTTGTCCGTTGCGAATGATCCGAATTTCCGGCTCGTTCAGCACCACCTTGCTGACCCGAAGCTGTCGTGCGAGCAGCGGAATCAGTTCGAGCTTCGCCGAAACATCGGAGGTCGAAACAAACGGGCGTGCCGAGAAGTCAGGATCATCGGCCACAGTGACGCCGGTCAGGTCTGCGCTGACGCCCCATCCGAGTTGCGCCCTGATTTGCGCAACCTCGATCCTTCTGCCGAGCGCGGCGCTCACGCGTTGCAGGAGAAAGCCGCGATTCTCGGCAATTATCGAATTCAAATTCGCAGCCGCGTAGATGAATATCGCGATCAGGGCAAGGATCAGTGCCCCGACGATACTGCCAACGACGATGAGAGGTTTGCGCATGCGAATCCGCGAAGTTTTCGAATGTGAGATCGACCATTTTAGTTCAAATGCGATCGAGTCGCACGCAGGATCGGTTCGCTTCAAAGTTTGAGCGGGTGATTCCCCGGCGGGCTTTGGCACGGCATAATTTGGGTGCCACTCGGTCAGGATTTTTCCTTGTCATGGCCAGGAAACAGAAATCGCGGCGGCGGGAGCCACCCAAGCGGCGAGATGCCAAGCCGGTGGTCTTTTCACCCTTCCAGGACCTGAAGAAGATGCTGGCCGGGCGCATCGCGAACGCTTCAGCGCCTGCGTCCAAGAAGGCGGCAATGCAGACTGACCGCGCTGAGGCGCGGGCAGCATCGAAGCCAATCGACGAGGAGGCCCTTCTGCGCGAGGCACTGGCAGGAGTCAAGCCGCTCAATGGCGCCGCGCGAGTGCCTCTCGAACGCAGGACCAACCGGGCGATCGTCAGTGAAGACGATGAGGTCATTGCACAACTTTCCGACCTGGTTTCGGGCCAAGCTCCTTTCGACATCACCGAGACGGACGAGTACGTCGAAGGTATGCGGGTCGGACTGGACCCGCGGCTACTTTCGCAGTTGCGGCGCGGAGAGTTTGCGATGCAGTCGCATATCGATCTGCATGGAATGACCCAGCCAGCAGCGTATCAGGCGCTGACCGATTTCATTCTCGAATCAGTCCGCAAGGGTTTGCGATCAGTGCTAGTCGTTCACGGGCGCGGTCTCGGCTCGCCCGGCGGGCGACCGGTGCTCAAACACGCCGCGGCCAACTGGCTGTCGCATGGGACTATCGGGGGCCACGTACTCGCATTCACCACAGCACGCGCTCATGACGGTGGCGCGGGCGCGATGTACGTCTTGCTGCGGCGCGAAAAGCAGCGCGCTCCATTTGAGATACTGGAAGGCACGAAGAGAAGATAAAACCATTCCCTCGGATTCTGGAAAGTTTCAGTGACCAAAAATCGCCCTCACGAAAGCGGCGCTACCCCAAACCTGAGGAATGAAAAAAGGCGGAACCCCGACTGGAGTTCCACCTTTTTTTGCACGGTCGACTCGAGACTAGATCTTCGCCTGCAGGAAGAATGCGATCACCAGCGCATACAGGGTCAACGCTTCGATGAACGCGAGGCCGATGATCATGGGCACGAAGATCTGACCGGCGCTGTTGGGATTGCGCCCGATCGATTCCATTGCCGACGCAGCCATCCGCCCCTGACCGATAGCGCTCCCGAACGCCGCGATACCGATACCGATATTCGCCGAGAGTGCGATCAAACCGGCGCGTAGTGGATGCTGCAGCGCAGCAGCAGTGCCGGCGTCTTGTGCCAACGCGAGCAACGGTGACATCAGCACCGCTGCCGTCACCATCATGGTGATCGTTCCGATTTTACGAGCCATTCTGCGATCTCCTTGTCTTTCGCGATCCCGGCGCCGCCTCTACCACCTCCTCTATCCTCTACCACTGCAAGCTAGGTGCGGAGTTCCTTTGTCGCGCAAAGATCCTTGGTCAGTGTGTCCTCAATTACCGTGGCTGGTCGAGAGCCGGACATAGCTCATCGCCAACACCATGAAGATGATCGCCTGGATGATGCAGACGATCGAACCGAGTGCGTAAAACGCCAGTGGAACAACCAGCTTGGTCAGCCCGGTAAAGATACTCAGGACCGTGTGGTCGGCAAACATATTGGCGTAGAGACGAATTCCGAGCGAAAACGGGCGGAACAGGTTGTCGGCGATATTGATCGGGACCATCAGGAAGAACAGCCACCAGACCGGCCCGACCAGATCGTTGCGAAGAAATTGAATGAGGCCCTGCGCTTTTACTCCCTGATAGATGTAGTAGACGAAGCAGATAGCACCAAGCCCGAAGGTCAGGTCAGAGTCACCGGTGGGCGGTTCCATGCCTGGTAACAGCCCGAAGAAGTTGGCGGCCAATATAAACATGAACAGCGTTCCGAAAAACGGAACCCACAGCCGCCAGTGAGGCGACTCGGTCACGTCGCGTACGAACCCGTCCATCCACTCGACCAGCACTTCGCCGACGGAGCGCAGGCTGATTCGCTCGTCGGGAACCACCGGGTCCGTGGCGCTCGCCAGCGAGCGGCGCGCCAATAGACCAAAGACAATCAGCAGACCCATCACGATCCAGGTACCCGTGATGACCGCGGGAATCTTTTCGCCGCCGATTAGCTCGAGAAAATGTACGGATTCTGGCAAGAATCTTTTCTCCGCAAACGCGACCGCTCAGGCATTTTCCCCACTTGCGGCGCCCGACCGGCGACCGCGCAGCGAGGCACGTCCGGTTTCAATAATTATCGCGGTCATTTGAGTCAAGACTCCGAAGCCAAATCCGAGCCCGTCGATGTGCACGCGGGTGAAGGCCAGGTAAATCAGCCCGATAACGACGAACAATTTGAGCGGAATCGCCAGCGTACCGAATTTGGCGGCGGAGCTCGCACCGCCGGAAGCGACCGCAAGGGCCAAACGTCCGATGATAGCGAGTGCAAACAGGTTCGCCATCACGACTGCCCCGCCAAGGACGCACCCGAGGGCGGCCTGCGGCGAATATAAAGCGCCCAGCAGCGCCGAGGTGACGGCGATCAGGATCGCGTTGGTGCGCTGGATCGCCGAGATGGTCGGCATGTTCGCGGAAAGCGTCATTTGTCGAGCATTTTTTGCGCGGCCTGGAGCTCGCGAATCAGGCGGTAGAAACCTGCGAACAATCCCGCCAGAAACAAGCTGAGGGTGAGCCACGGGTCGGTGCGAAAGTATAGATCGAGATAGTGGCCAACCAAGGCTCCCGCGATGATCGGGCTGGAGAATTCAGCGCCGATGGCAGCGAACCGGGCATACTTGCCGTTTTCAATCGCCATACCCGCTAGCGTCCACCACAAGACTTATACAGACCGGACCCGACTCCCGCCATCAGGAGTGCGACGCCTTACTCAGACCCTGGCGGACCGCGGCGATCGTCGCATCAATATCGGCATCACTGTGCGCCAAGGAGACGAATAGCGCCTCGAACTGGGAAGGCGGGATGTTCACCTTATCTTCTATGAGTGAATGGAAAAGTGCGGCAAACTTCGCGGTGTTACAGTCGCGCGCCTCGTGCGCGTTGTGCACCTGCGCGGGACCAACGAACATCGTGAGCAACGACCCCGCACGATTCACGCATCCTGCCGCATCACCCTCGGCGAGCGCCGCCACCAACCCCGCTTCCAACCTTGCGCCCGCGGCCTCAAGGCGCTCGTATGTCCCCGGGCGTCTAAGAATTCTTAAAGTCTCCAGTCCGGCTCGTACGGAAAGCGGGTTACCGGACAACGTCCCGGCCTGATAGACGGGACCTTGCGGGGCTAGCAGATCAAGATACCGCGCCGGGCCGGCCACCGCGCCTACCGGCATACCCCCTCCAATGATCTTGCCGAGCATGATGAGGTCGGGCTCCATGCCCATCGCCTCGCTCACCGCGCCAAAGCGCAAACGAAAGCCGGTGATAACTTCATCACAAATGATCAACGCCCCGTTTCGGTGCGCGATCTCGGCCAGGCCCTTGAGAAACCCGGGATTTGGCAGAACCACTCCCATGTTCGCGGCGATAGGCTCGACCATTACCGCGGCAATGCGATCGCGATTATTTCTGAAGCAATCTTCGACGCTTCCTAGCTCGTTGTAGGTGGCCACCATGGTGAGCGCCGCCAGTTGGGGTGGAACTCCCGCGCTGTCCGGAACGCCCAGGGTCAGGCCGCCGGAGCCGGCACGTACTAAGAGCGAATCGCTGTGACCGTGATAGCAGCCATCAAACTTCACGATCGCGGGGCGACCCGTCGCGGCGCGCGCAAGGCGAACCGCGGTCATTCCGGCTTCCGTCCCCGAGCTCACCAGCCGCACCCGGTCGGCGCACCTTACGGCCGAGGAAATCAATTCGGCGAGTTCGACCTCAAGCCGGGTGGGCGCACCGTATCCGAACCCCGAGGTCGCCTGTTCGGTGACCGCCGCAACCACTTCGGGGGGCGCGTGACCGAGGATTGCGGGGCCGTAAGAGCCGACGTAGTCGATGAAACGGGTACCGTCGGCGTCAAACAGATACGCGCCGCGCGCGCGCTCGATGAAGAGCGGCCCACCGCCGACTCCTTTCCATGCGCGCACTGGGGAATTTACCGCACCCGGAATTTTTTTTTGTGCGCGTCTGAGCAGATCATCTGATTTTGTTCTGGTTGTCATTGGTGCGCTTCACTCGCTAACATTCCGCATCGAATGGTTCAAACACGGCCTCGCTCAGGTAAAAACTTGACCCAGACCGGCAAACCTGCAATCACTAGCGTTGGCTCCAGGAGCCTTCGCAGCACGCGTGGCTCAAATCGAGTGGGCACGCGCCGCAATTCTTTTTTTCGCCCGAGGGCTGCGTTGCAGAGCGAATCATACTTGAGATTTCCTTTTCAATTCGCGCGCGTAGCAGTTTCGCCGCGTGTGGGCTTGTCACTATGCGTAAAAGAGTTTATCAACTTCCCTTGGCCGTAAAACTTTCCGCACATCGCACGGAACGTTGATCGCGAGAAAATTCTCGCGCGGCCTTGATGTCATGGGCCGAAAAGCGCGTGCTGTTCGCCGTCGCTGTCTCAGGGAAAATAGGTCCGGAGGAATCGCATGGGGGCTGGATTGGTTGATAGTCCACGGCGCCGGCGCCGGTATTTGCTTAGGGGACCGAAGGAAAACTCGCTTATCCACACCTGTGGACAAACTTGTGCGTAATTCGATCGATCGATCGTAACACGCATTGCAACCGGATCGTGGTGGGCGATCCGGTGTCGTCGGGAGGGCTCGTATGAACGGCTTGTGGCAAAGATCCGCTGTCCGTCTGCGTGATGAACTCGGCCAAGTCGGATTTGAAACCTGGATCGGACCCCTCAATTTCGTTGGGGTTCAGGGACGAACCGTCACGGTCGAGGCACCCAATCGATTTTTCCGCGATTGGGTTAACGAACGCTACCTCGGGCTGCTACGGAAGTCGCTGTCCGCCGAGGCGGGAGAAAATATCGACGTGAAGCTGACGCTGGGCGAGGTGGTCGCAGCCGCTCAGCAGGGCCGTCCGACCAATGGCCGAGCACCCGCGCCACCTCCGCTCCCTACCCGGGCGCCTAGCTCGCCACATATGGACCGGCATCCGCAACTTAACACCCGTTACACTTTCGCCGAGTTCGTGGTCGGGTCGGCCAATCAATTCGCTCATGCTGCAGCGCTGGCGGTCTCGAATCAGCCCGGTGAAAAATACAACCCGCTTTTTATTTATGGCGGAGTGGGCTTGGGAAAGACCCACTTGGTCAACGCGATCGGGCATCATATCTATGGTTCCAGCGAGCGCCCGCGCAAGGTTTTGTTCATGCCGGCCGAAATTTTCATGAACGAGCTCATCAGCTCGTTGCGCCGGGACAAGATGAATGAGTTTCGCGATAAATTTCGCCGCGTCGATGCACTGATACTTGACGACGTGCAGTTCCTAGCCGGCCGCGAACGTACCCAGGAAGAGTTTTTCCACACCTTCAACTCACTGCACGGCGACCGCCATCAGATAGTGCTCACCTCGGACAAGTTGCCACGTGAAATTCCAGAGCTCGAAGAGCGGCTCCGCAACCGATTCGAGTCCGGACTGATCGCCGACATCGCTCCACCCGACCTCGAGACGCGTGTGGCCATCGTGCAGAAAAAGGCGGTCTTGGAGAACCTGCGACTGGCTCCCGACGTCTCGCTCTATATCGCGCAAAGCGTGCAGTCCAATGTACGCGAGCTCGAGGGATGCCTGACCCGGTTGGCCGCCTTGGCATCGCTTAACAAGTCAGCGATTACGGTCGAGTTTGCCCGCCAGGCGCTGCACGATCTGATTAGAAACCATGACGCCAAGCCAGACGTGGAAATGATCCAGAAGACCGTTTCAGATTTCTTCCACATCCGGCTGGCCGACCTGAAATCCAAAAAGCGCACCCAACACATCGCGTTTTGCCGGCAGGTCGCCATGTACTTGTGTCGCAAACTTACTTCGAGCTCCTTCCCGGTTATCGGCGAGGCGTTCGGACGCGACCACTCGACGGTTATCCACGCTTTCAATCTTATCCAACGACGGGTAACCAACGATTCCGCTTTTAGGCTCTCGATTGAGAAAATCGAGCGGGAACTGAAATCGCTTCGTGCCAACGCGGCGTAAAAAGTGTGGAGAAAGCTGTTGAGAGCTTGCGTATAACAGGTCTGGTATAGATGGGGATGAGGAAGCAGGCGCGGAAGGTGGGATTGTCAGGTAATTGGTCAACAACTTGTGCCAGACAAAACACTCTTG
>DASXMJ010000062.1 GCA_036495685.1 Candidatus Binataceae bacterium
TTATCGAGCCCCGGACGTACTTTCGCGAGAACCTGCTTGCTGGCGCTCTGAATGTCGATCTTGAGAACTTCGCCGGTGCGGCCCTGCGTGCTGATGATTTGTCCCTTGCTGTTGATTTTGACCGCGGTAGGAAGCCCTAGATCCTTGATGAACGGTTCGGGACGCCCTCCCGCGACCGGTATTCGCCAAATCTCATTTGCACCAAGCAGGGGAAAGTAGATGTTACCGTCGGGACCGAGTTGCAGCGCGTTGGGCAGCGGAAGATTATCCGCGATCATGTGCGGCGAACGTCCGTCGGCGAATAGCTCCCACATCCGCCCGCCCGGACGGCATTCATCCATAAAGATGCGGTCCTGATGAATTGTTACGCCATTGGCGCCCACCACTCCATCCGCGATGATCCGAACCTCACCGTTCGGGGAGCGCGCGCAGACTCGCTCGCTCATAACTTCGGTCGCGTAGAGCGTGCCCTTCGAATCGAATGCAAGATCGTCGGGCGCCACGATCGGTCCGCCTTGCGGACTGACAACCGTGACCATGCCGCTCACGATATCGACTGCACTTATCTGACTGCCGAATGCCTGAGCGACGTACAGTTTGCCATCGGGCCCGATTCTCATTCCGTTCGCGCCGAACAGCGCGCTGGGCGGAGTGACTCGTGTGCATTGCCATCCGGCGGCTACGTTGATCGAAGGTCCGGTGTACCGGCTGCCATTTTGCGCCATGACGTTCCCCTCGCTGCTCGAACTACGTGCCGACTTCCGCGATCGTTCATTCGAGCGCCTTATGCATTTGCAACGCGTTGATTTCCGCGGTGCTCAGTCCGAGTATCTCGCCCAAGATGTAATCCTTAACTAGCCAAGCTTCGCCGCTGGCTCAACCCATTTGACGCGCGAGATCTCCGAGCACTTTGGGAATCATGCGGTCGTCGCGGGGCAGGCGCACGAAGGGCACAAATTCGCGCACGGCCAATGTCGTAACGCCGAACCATCCGTCGCCCACCGCGCGACTCTCCTCAGCGCCGGCATGCTCTCGCCGCCAAAGATAACCGGAACGAGACGCTGCGCAAGCTAATGACCGAAGCCGGCCGCGATCTTTGCGATATCCACCATGCAAGCATCCATGGATCATCGCGACATCGCCGCTATGCGGCGAAATTAAGCACGACCACCCGGACGTGTCTCGGAACGACCGGACAGTCACGCCGGTATGGCTGCTGACGTCTTCTGATTGGTAAGTCCCCTAGGCGGATGTGGCGCGCTTAGCTTCATCTGCTGCCGAAGGGCCTGCAACTTTGTACAGCTTCTGCGCGTTGTCCCACAGGATCTTGCGGCGGATCGACTCCTCGCGATCCGCAAGTCCGCTTTGGACGCGAGCATGCACCTCATCACCGTAAAGCGAGGTTGGATGCGGAAAATCGGTTTCGAACATCACATTATCCGCTCCGATCTTGTCGATTAGGCGGCGTGGCGCGACCTGCTCGAACCAGTAACAGGCGTAAAGGTTACGCGCGAAGTACTCCGATGGCAGCAAGTTGAACTCCGGACGTTCCTCGCGCACGGCGTTACCCTCGAACTGGTAGTCCATCGCCTCAAGCATGAACGGAATCCATCCGATACCGCTCTCGACCGATACGAATTTGATCGCGGGATAGCGATTCAGCACACCGGACATGATCAGATCGCTCACCTGTCGGCCGTTTTGGAGCAGAATATCGATAGCCAGCGCGGTGAAGGCGGGCGCCAACCCGTATGACGAGACACGATTCTTGAGCAATCCCTCGGTCATATCGCCGGAGCCAACGTGAAAACTGATCGGTAGATCAAATTCGCACGCGATTTGCCACAAACGGATTCCAATGAGGATCGCCAAGCAGCGGCTGGCCGAAATATTGCGGCTCTCCGGTGAAGAGAATTCCGCGATGGCCCATCGCAGCGCATCGGCGCACCTCTTTGGCGGCCGCCTCGACGTCCCAGAAGGGAATAGAGGTTATCGGAAGCAGGCGGCGCGAATCCGCCGATGCCCATTCGGTTTGCCAGTCGTTATAGATTTGCACGCAGGCGAGCATCAGCTCGGGATCGTTAAGCTTCAAGAAATGCTGAGCGCCGAAGCCGCCGACGTTCGGGTACATCACCATCGCCCAGATGCCCATCTCGTCC
The DNA here is from genome assembly GCA_036495685.1 of Candidatus Binataceae bacterium. Taxonomy (NCBI): domain Bacteria; phylum Candidatus Binatota; class Binatia (SeqCode); order Binatales (SeqCode); family Binataceae (SeqCode); species Binataceae bacterium (SeqCode). The sequence continues at coordinate 2,160 of DASXMJ010000062.1, forward strand.
ATGTAATGAAGCCGTGCTTTGGGATCATAAGCTCCGGGATGCATCTCCTCGTAGCTCCGGGGCGGATTCTTGAAGCTGCCGCGGCCAGCAGTCGCCGTCATTCCTGGACTCGCAAGGAAGCCCCGATTTTCACCGAGCACCCATCGCTGAGTACCTCGGCTGCTGGTCTCGATGCGCGGAACCCGGTCGCGCATGCTGGCCGGCGCCCGGCTGGTCCACACGTCGGGAGTCTCGGTCACATGAGTATCGGCATCGATAATGCTATAACCACTCATGATCGCACCTTCGCTCTTAACGGCCGGCGGCTGCGTTGTGCGGTTCGCGCGTGCTGCCACGCTGGATATGCGGCAGCACCTCAGTCGCGAACAGCTTCATACTGCGTTGCGCCACTTCGAGCGGCATTCCGCCGTACTTGAAGAAGCCGACAAACTCCGCCGCGTCCATCGTCTGGGCAATTGTGCGAAGGGTTTCGATACATTTCTCCGGCGTGCCGTAGACCTGAGTCTTGAGGAACGTGTCGCGGAATGATGACGTGCTCTTTTTGTTCGCGTCAGCGATTACGGCGTGAAACTCGTAGCCCTTCGCGCCACGGAAATGTTCCGGCTCGTCATATTCGTAGTGTCTAACGGCAGTGTCCGAGTAGTTGCCGATCCATTGCTGGGCGCCCTCATTCGCCTCGCGCTCGGTCTCGGCGCAATACATAAAGGTCGACACCACTGGTCGCTTCGGTTGATGCCCGAACTTGGCGCACGATTCCTTGAAATGATCGAAATCTTTTTTGTGCTCGGTCCACGGCTTTTGCGGAATCACCAGCATGCCCAGCCCTTGCCGGGCCATGATGTCGCCGGTTTCCGGTGAAATGATTGCGCCGTAAAAGCGCTCGGGCAGATTCGCACGACGCGGATGCGGCCGCACACTCATCTCGGGAATTTGGTAATACTTGCCCTGGTATGAAAAACGATCCTGCGTGAGCGCCATGCGCACGATCTCGGCAGCTTCACTGAAACGCTCGCGCGACTCACTCATCGGCACCCGAAAACCATCGTACTCTATTCGTCCAGCCCCGCGGCCAAAGCCCAGTGTCAGTTCGCGATCGCCACAGTACATGTCGAGCATCGCAATCTGCTCCGCGACCCTGACCGGATCGTGCCACGGCAATACCACGACCATCGAGCCGAGACCGACTCGGCGCGTACGGCCGGCCATAAAGGTCAAGAACTGCAGCACGTCGGGGAGCATTGTGTATGGCGCGAAGTGATGTTCGACGCCCCAAAGCGAATCGAAGCCCAACGGCTCGACCATCTCAGCGAGGGCGAGGTCTTCCTCGTATATTTGCCAATCAGGCTTCTCTGCGCGGAAGTAATTCTGGAAAATGATCGACGCTCCAAGCTTCATAGTAAAATCCTCCACAATCGATTTTCGCGACTAAATCTACCGGCGCTCGGCAAAAACCCGTCACCTAGTTGGTTCAGACTGGAATCGAGTACACCCTTGACGCTTACCGCCGAGCACTTTGCGCTCGAAACTCAGTCCCTCGAGCGTGCGGTCCGCATGATCAAGCGCGTTGGGGTAAAGGCACGTCGGATGCGGGAAGTCGGTCTCGAACATGATGTTATCAACACCCAACGCATTGACCGCCGCGCGAAAGCCTTTCTGCTCGAACCAGAAGTTCAGAAATCTGGACGCGCGGCAACTCCCGCGTATCGCCTCCGCATCAAAATTCTTCTCGAAGAAATAGTCGGGGCCCTTCAGATGCGTATCGAGCAAATGCGTATCGACATCGAGAATTTTGAATCCGTTTTTCATGGGATCTGCTACCAAGCCTCTGCACAGGCTGAGTCAAAAATGTCAAGGCTTGCAACCAGCGCGGGTGCCTTTGAGTTCCGTGCTCCTCTAGCAGCTCTTCGTCAGGCGGCGGTGTAGCCGCCGTCAACCACGAGTTCCGCGCCAGTCACGAAGGAAGCTTCGTCGCTGGCTAGGAAGACTACGCACCATCCGACTTCCTCGGGCTGAGCTCCACGTTTGAGCGGAGTCTTGTCAAACAGCGGCTGTAAGTATTCCTCGGAAGCGACACCAAGCATCGGCGTGTAGATGACTCCTGGATGGACGGAATTAACGCGGATTTTGTCTGGGGCGTATTGCACCGCGGCGGACTTGGTGAGAAGGCGGACCGCGCCCTTGGTCCCGTGGTAGGCTGCCGAGCCAGAGGATCCGATAAGACCATAGATGGAGGAGATGTTGATGACAGAGCCACCGCCACGCTGGCGCATCGCGGGAACGGCAGACTTCATCCCGAGCCAGACGCCCTTCTGATTGATATTAACGATGGAATCCCATTCCTCCTCGGAGGTTTCCTCGACGCCCTTGACGTTGGCGATGCCCGCATTGTTGACCAGGATGTCCAAGCCGCCGAAATCGCGCTGGCAGGTGTCGACGGCGGCACGCCAATCGGCGGCCCGAGTAACGTCGAGATGAACTGCAACGACAGATGTCGCTCGGGTCGTCGCGTTAATGTCAGCCGCGGTCCGGCGGCACTCTTCGTCGAGAACGTCGCCGATCACGACTTGCGCGCCTTCGGCTACGAAGAGTCGGGCTTCGGCCGCGCCCTGACCGCGTGCACCTCCCGAAATCAGCGCCACTTTGCCTTTGAGCCGTTCCATAGTGAGTCACCGTGAGAACTTATCCAGTTGAGTCCTAGGTAAAGTCGTTTCAAATGGCTGGCTGCGCCGGCGCGATCTCAATATTGCTGTACGGCGTGTTTAGCAAACCAGCGGGTCGCGGGTAATCGGCTCATTTCTTTGTAAGATGCGCGACGCGTGAGCGAACCCGGTCAAGTTCCCCAAGGCCCGCGATGGTCTGGTCCAGCGCCCCCTCGACGAGTTCGTGCAAGGGTTGATTGGCGCCCCTCGCGAACCAGGTCTGCAATGCTGCGTTCCCCGCTGATACCATCACGCCAACCATCAGGGCAGGGCGTATGTCACGGGAGTCGTTGATACGCATACGCTGGGCGACAACCGCCGTCAGGGTCGAACTCCAAGCCCTTTGCTGCTCAAAGGCCCCGCTCATCGTTTCGGGGTATTTGCGAAATAGCTCCAGCCGAAGCCGCGTGAGATCCGCTTCAGCTTCGACCTCGCGACTCATTTCAACGATGATGTTTCGCAGCATATCGACTGCAGACTGACCAGGTCGCTCCTTCGCGACTGCAGTGGCTAAACTGTCGTCGTAGCGCTGACGATCGCCGAGCAGCAAGTCTTCCTTGCTAGAGAAATAGCGAAAGAATGTGCGTTTCGAGATATCGGCCGCGTCCGCGATCTCGTCCACCGTAACAGCGCTAAATCCCCGCTCGATGAAAAGCGAAAGCGCTACCCGCTCTATAGCCGCCGCTAGCTTCGTACGCCGTCGATCTCTCGGCGAGAGCACGATCACTTTTTGTTGACGCTGCGGCATTTCAGCCATCGATCCGTCCTTGAGGCACTTCGTTGAGACTCTCCAGTCACGAAGGCCGTTTTAGCACTATTGCCAAATTGTCTTCAATATCTTAATTGCATCTGTGCAGATCATAAGCTTGATGGTGCTGGAGAAGCTGACGTTCCAATGCGCGGATTTCGGATGCGAACAGATCGCTCACGCCACTGTCTTTAACGAGGCGGCAACAATTGGAGGACGCAAAAATGAGTACGACCACGGGACCGGTTTCCGGCGGCGCTCACGGCTGGCCGTTTAGCTGCTATTTCGGCGATCTTGCGCGACGCGGCTATATCGAAGAGGAATTTTTCCTGGCGGGCACTGCCAAACGATATAAGCCCGTCGGTGAGCATGGCAGCGATGGCAAATGGGCCGTTGAAGTGGCGGGCGAAGCGCCCTTCAAAACGCGTATCCTGTTAAAGCGGCCGAAGGATCCCGCCAAATTCAATGGAACAGTGATCGTAGAGTGGTCGAACGTGACCATCGGTCACGAACTAATCATCGCTGATTTCCCGGGCATCTTCGACGGCTTTGCCCATGTCGCCGTGTCTGCACAGTTCGTCGGCATTCATGGGTTTGAAGAGCAGCCAATGGGTCTGGTCGCATGGGACGCGGAGCGCTACGGATCGTTGTTCCATCCGGGCGATTCATATTCATACGACATTTTCACGCAGGCTGGACGCGCCGTGGGACCGGACAGGGAGCGCGGCGCCGTCTATCTTATGGGCGGTCTGGAGGTGCGGAACCTGATTGCCACTGGGGCGTCGCAATCAGGTGCGCGCATCGTCGCTTATATCAACGCGATCGCGCCGGGACAGCGCGTCTTCGATGCGCTCATGCCGTTGATCATTGGCGGAATGGCTTCCGGTTTCGACGACACGATACTCAACCCGAACAAAATCTTTGCGATGCCTCCGGGAGAGATCGCGAAGCTGATGCGACCCTTCACGAGGATTCGCGACGATCTCAAAGTTCCCGTGATGCTGGTCAATTCAGAAAGTGAGACCATGGGCTGCTTTCCCTGTCGCCAGCCGGACAGCGACCGCTTCCGATTCTGGGAAGTCACCGGCTCGTCTCACGCTCCCCAGGGGATGACTGAAATTATGGATCAGAAGACGAGGCGGGACGGCGTCTATCTGGATCAGTTCGCGGGCGCCCGTCCCAGTGTTGTGATGTGGAGTCCCGTGGCTGACGCGGCGCTTGTACACGTCAAACGCTGGGTTGAGGGCGGTGAACCCCCGCCTAGCCAGTCGCCGATTGCAGTGTCCGGAAATCCACCCGCGATCGAACGCGACGGACATGGCATTGCCAGAGGAGGCGTGCGCTTACCTGACGTGGAGGTGCCGATCAGCAGCAACAGCGGATACAACGCGGGCGCGGGACTGGAGGCACTCGTGGGTTCCACGCAACCGTTCCAGCCCGAAAGAATTAAGGCACTCTACCCAAGCCATGAGGCTTATGTGGCGAAAGTCTCAGCAGCGGCGAAGGCGGCGCGCGAAGCCGGGGTCATCCTGCCCAACGCAGAGAAGGATTTCGTCGAGCGCGCGAAGGCTTTCGCAATGCCAAACTGACTGAGCCAAAACCCCCTACTCAAAGACGAGCTACAAGCGGCTCGAAACCTCTTTGACTCTCAAGGTAGAAGACACGGAAGACGCGCACTAAGGAGTATCGAGATGGATAAGACAGATCAGAAAGCGGACCTCGGGTTGGATTTCGATCCGGAAGCTCTGCGCGCGAAATATCAGCAAGAGCGCGACAAGCGCCTGCGGCCGGATGGCAATAAGCAATATATCGATACTGCGGGAAAATTTGCGCGGTACGCCGAAGTCGATCCCTACGTAGAGCCCGGATTCACTCGCGAGCCGCTGACTGACGAGGTCGAGGTCGCGATCATCGGTGGCGGCTTTTGCGGCCTCCTGGCTGGCGCCCGGCTGCGAGAGGCAGGCGTCGAAGGCATACGAATTATCGAAGCCGGCGGAGACTTTGGCGGTACCTGGTACTGGAACCGCTATCCTGGCTGCCAGTGCGACGTTGAGTCTTACATCTACCTCCCGCTCATCGAAGAGTTGGGGTACATGCCGAAGGAGAAGTACGCCTACGCC
>DASXMJ010000063.1 GCA_036495685.1 Candidatus Binataceae bacterium
GGCGATGATTTTACGGATGCGCGAAGTAATGCGGCGAGCCTCGCAATCCTGAGACGAAAAACCCGGACTCGCTAAGCTCATGGGAGCGCCTACCGAACGGCAGCGCGACGTTAACCAACGCCGCGTGGAACTCCGCGTGGCACCGAACGGAAACCACAGCACAATGGGAGAGCGGCGGAGCAGTCTGGATCTCAAGCGATCGATCGTCATTGTTTGCGGACCGTGAACCGTAGACCCGCCCAATCGTCGTCGACGCGGGTTATCTTGAAGTCGACCAGGCCTGCGTCGAGGCCGGCTTTTCGAACGGTCAGCTGCGTCAGTCGGATATTCCCGCCAGAGGATGCGTTCTTGTTCCACAAGATCCAGAGCCCGCCCGAGCTGGCGTGTTGCTGCATCGCCGACATCTCACCGACCAGAGCGGCGTGGGAATGCACAAACCACATCGTCAGATCGCGCGGAGCTTTGCCCAGAGCTATCAGTATGGCACCGGCCGGCAACGCGCCGAGCTTGGCCTGCAGTCCGCGTGGCGCATCGCGGACGGCGACGATGCTGCCGGTTTTGATCCCGAGCTTTTTCGCGAGTGGAGCGCTCTCATAGGCCGCGAAAACCGACAGCAATCGAGCCCCGAGCGGCTGCCTCTTCAGGACACCAGCGAGACTGCTCTTGATTCGTTGCCTATCAGAAATCACCGCATCGGGAAGGAATTTCTTCAGGTTCGCCACGACCCCGGGTACGCCGTCAATCAGCACAAAGGGCACCGCCAGCAGAGCGCGATGCGATCTCATCGCGATCGCGACATCACGCCCGACCGAAGGAGTCCGCGAGAGATCGATCAACACGGCGGCCGGCGGATCCACCTTGGCCCGGGTGATTTCCGGACTACTCCAGCGCCGCCACTCGGCTCGATATCCCAACTCCGCAAGCTCTTTCGCATAAGCGGCCCCCGCAGTCTCGTCGGCATGGACTAACCACACGACCGGTCTCTTTTTTCGCTGAGCAAGCAACCTCGCGGCCCTCTCTTTAGGATCCAATCTCAGTACACTTCCAGCGGCATCTCTGAGAGCTCAAGCGCCTTTCGGTACGAAGCTTATCGGTATTGTCTCCTCATCAAATTGAATCCTGCTGGTGGCGGTTCCCTCGCCGCTACTTCGTCGCCGAATAGCCGGCGCGTTTCTGTCGGCACCGCCTCATGCTAGAAACCCTCGTGAGACAACGGGGTTCCACATGAATACCAATCCAAAAGCCGCGGATATCTCTTCCGAGCGCCTGCAGATACTCGACCACCATTTCCAGAGCCGGTACATCGACTCGGGTAAGATTCCCGGTGCGCTGATAATGATCTTTCGCCGTGGCCACCTCGCCCACTTCAGCACCCTCGGTTTCGCCGACGTCGAGCGCAAGAAGCCCGTGCGGCCCGACACAGTTTTTCGCATCTACTCGATGAGCAAGCCGATTACGAGCGTCGCGTTCATGATGCTGGTCGAGCAGGGGCTGGTCGCACTCGACGATCCGGTACATCGGCTGATTCCCGAATGGCGAGACCTCGGCGTCTATCAGGGCGGCTTCATGGAGACCTTTCGGACCGAACGGCCGCAGCGCCCCATGCTGATAGTCGATCTGCTGCGTCATACTTCGGGGCTGACGTACGGCTTTCAGCAGTCCACCAATGTGGACGCGGCGTATCGTAAGCTCAAGATTGGCGAGCGCACCGGCGAGGGAACGCTCGATGACATGATCGCCCAGCTCGCGAAGGTGCCGCTGGAATTTTCGCCAGGAACCGCCTGGAACTACTCGCACTCCACCGACGTGCTCGGCTATCTGGTCGGAAAGATCTCCGGGGAGCCGTTCGATGAGTTCCTGCGCAAGCGCATTTTCGAACCACTCGGCATGAGCGACACCGGCTTCCATATCCAGCCGGGACAGGAAGAGCGCTTTGCTGCCTGTTACGCGGCTACTCCACGCGGCGGCATGATGCTGTTCGACGATCCAGAGAAGAGCGTTTATCGCAATCGGCCGCGGCTGCTTTCGGGAGGCGGCGGGATGGTCTCGACCGCGGGCGACTACCTGCACTTCGCGCGAATGCTGCTCAACGGCGGCACGCTGGACGGTGTGCAGATATTGAGCCCCAAAACGATTGAACTGATGGCAAGCAACCATCTGCCCGACGGCAAGGACCTGCCGGCGCTTTCGCGCTCGCTATTCAGTGAAGCAATGTTCGACGGGATCGGTTTCGGGCTGGGATTTGCGGTGGTGATCGATCCGCCCAGAACCCTGATTCCCGGCAGCCTGGGGGATTTTTCCTGGGGCGGGGCTGCATCGACTTATTTCTGGATCGATCCGCGCGAAGAATTGACAACGATCTTCATGACTCAGCTCATGCCCTCGACTACCTACACGATTCGGCGCGAGCTGCGCACGCTGGTTTATTCGGGGTTCACCGAATCACGCTGGAGAAGTTAGCCTTCCATGAGTTGACGTGGGAGCTCGGTCGCCGTAGCCGTCGACGGAGAGTGGTCCAGGTACCAAGGGCCTCGTCTCCAGCCGTCGCCTCCCAAACGTCGACCGCCTGCTATCAATGAGAACGCCGAGGTCGGCAGCGGTACACCCAGCCGGCGCCTAGGGCAACTGGTTGAAGCAGTTCGAAAGTTGCTTACTTGAGGAGTGCCTGGACGAGGTCGATATGCCGCGGCATTCCGATGCGCCGATAGCTCTCCAGAGCCTGCTCGAGCAGCGTGTGGGCCCTTCCGCGATCACCGGGCGCGCCGCGATCCGTCAGCATCATGGCGTGAAAACGGTGGATCTCCGCCTGTTCAAGAAGATGCGGTATGGTCTCCGCTTGTCTCAGCGCAGTCTGAAAATGGGTTTCCGCGGTTTGCCAGCGCCCCGCCGCTGCCGCGGCTATGGCAAGGACCGTCTGCGTGAAGCGAAAGATTGGCCAGAGCACCACCGCTCCAGTATCGGCTAGTTCGCAAAGCAGCGGATACAGCCGCGCAGCATGCTGCTTCTCGCCGAGCACAGCGAGACCCTCGGTGGCGAGCACGAGCATCCACCACGAACCCATGGTGTTTGGCTGACCTCGACGAGGAAGCCAATCGCGCTTTTGATCGAGAATTGCCAAGGCGCCGTCACGATCGCCGGCGTACGCCATCTGCCGAAAAAAAGTTCCCGCGGCGAATCCTCGAATAAAGGTATCTTCGCGGGCTGTGTATGACGCTTGCGCGTGCGACAGGGCCTTCGACCAATCTCCACGGAAAAAGTTCACAAAACTTAGCTGGGCATTCGCGAAAACGTCCCAGAACATGGAAGGAACCCTTGGCTCGGAGTTAAATACCTCCTCTAGAGTGGATGCGAATTTGGAGAGGTCCGCGCTCGCGCCAAATTCCACCCACGCTTTCGCAATGAGGATGCGCGCGATCGAGTAGGATTGGCCAATCCGGGTGGCCAGGGCTTCTGCCTGGTCGCGGACCTTCGCCGCCCCTTCCATGCGCCCGAGCAGCAGCAATGTCTGATACAGAACTTGCAACTCAATGGCGCGCACCCAAAGAGTCGTTTCGGACCCGCATGAGTGCGCGGCATCGTCTGCCGCCTGGCGCAGCCGAAGAAATTCGTAGTTCACTATCGACCGCTCACCAAACACCCTCGCGACTAGCGTTGGATTGGAGAGTTCCGACGCGATGCTCAGTGCTTCTTCGTGTGCCGTGGCGCTCGCCTCCCAGTTTGCACTTGCGCCCTCAATGCTGCCCAGCACCGAAAGCAGGCGCGCCCGTTCTGCACTGACCTCTGCCCCAAAGCAGTCGAGGGCACGATGAACGATCTCGGTCGCATCCCGGAAGCGACCTCCCCACACGAAAAGAGTTGTCAGCTCGGCACCGCACTTTGCGATTTTCTTTCGATCGCCGAGCGAGACATAAATCTCGAATGCCTCGCCTAGATGGGCGTACCCCGCTTCCCATTGCTCAAGCCCGCGCTCCGCGATCGCGACCCCCATCAGTAGGTCTGCCCGTTGTTCTACGTCCTCATCCTTCAGATGCGACAAAGCGGAACGGAAACTACGCAGTGCTGCCTCGAATGCCGCTGCCTCGATCGCACCCTTTCCCGCCAGCGTCAGGTAGTGTACCAGTCGCCTCTCGTTGGCGAGCGGTCCAGCCTTAATAAGATGGTCCGCGATATCTCCAGCGTGCTCGCCCATCGCCCTCGGGTGCAGCCGCTCGATCGCGTCAGCTACTCCCAAATGCAGTTGCTGCTCACGCGGCGTCGAAATTCCGCCCAGCAACGTCTGGCGCACCAGCTCGTGGCCGAAGGTCAACGGGCGCTCCGGTCCTTCGGCGCTGGCGACGATGATTCCCATCTGCTGAGCCTTCTCGATGACGGCGAAGAGCTCGTCCATGTCGATCCCACTGATTTCCACGAGGAGCTGAAAGCTGAAGCTTCGCCCGATCACTGCCGCAGTCGCCAACACCCGTTTCTCGTTCTCGTCGAGCCGCTCGATGCGGCGGCCGATTACCAGCCGGACATTTTCGGGGACGCCGATTTCGTCAACCGTGATGTCTCTGCGGAGTTGGCCGTCCACATCCAGGACTTTGTTCTCCTCGAGCATATGCCTGTATAGCTCCTCGACGAAGAACGGATTGCCCTGGGTTTCATCAAAAAAGAGGCTTACCAGGCTCTGCGGTGCCTCGCGCTTGCTCAATCCATTCAACATCTGCGCAACGGCGTCTTTCGAGAGACCTTCGAGCTTGATCGGACGAATACCCATGCGAATGAGTTCTTCCAGGGTTCGCACCAGCGCCGGGCTGCTGTCGAGGTACAGGTCGCGATAGGTCCCGATGAGCACAACTGGCAGTTGAGTGACTCGGCTTGCGAGGTGAATCAAGAGCGCCAGCGTGGACTCATCTGCCCAATGCAGGTCTTCAAGTACGGACAGGTACGAACGGGTTCGAGCGCCGCGCATGAGCACCTCTGAGATGCTCTGGAAGATGTAGCGGCGTTTCTGTGACGGAAGAAGGTCCTGGGGCTGGGGAATATCCGGAAAGAATCGGCGGAGGCGGGGCGCGAGCTGAGCCAGCTCCGCCGCGTTGTCCCCCATCCGCCGGCGGAAATCATCAAGGCTTGCCGCCTGCGCGAGTTCACTTTCAATGATCTCGACGAATGGAAGATACGGGAAAGGTTCGTCCCTTTCATAGCAGTGACCCACGTTGCAACGGAAGCCGACTCGCGAGGCGTAGTCCATCATCTCCAACGCCAGGCGGCTTTTGCCCACCCCCGGCCCGCCCGCGAGCATGACCACCGACCCGCGACCGCTCAGCGCCCCATCGACTATCGCCCGAATTGCGGCGCGCTCGGCGTCGCGTCCCACAAACCCGGTCCGTTCGGCGAGTGGAAACGGAGAGGTATCCAGCACGACCGGCGCCTCGGGCTCCGCTACGGTCTGCACGGCCAGCGGATCGCTCTTCGGAGTGGGTGTTTCCGTCGACTCGGCGAGAGTCTCAGCGAACTCCCAGGCGAAAGAAGAGCCTGGGTCTGGCCGGTAGGCGCAGAAGTTGCCGGTCTTGATGCATCGCATCAAGTGATCGCCAACGGTCGCTTCAATCTGTGCGATTCTTTCAAGCGTTGACTTGATCGACTTGGTGACACTCTGTCGCGCTCGCTCTGAAGCTGAAGCCGCCCGGCGATTGCGTCCAGCTAGCCCCACGGCTCGCGACAGCTCTCTGGTCAGCGCATCGATTTCCTCCTCCACCTGCTCCGCGCGGTCGACTTTTCCAAGCCGCTTCGCTTCCTCCAACTCCTCGTGGAGCTCGGAGACCCGGCTCCGGTAGGCGGCCTTCGCCTGTTCGTCAAGCATCTCGCCCGCGTCACTTGGGCCGGAAATATGAATCCCCGCCTTCTCCAGATCGTCAGGACGCTCAGGCAAGCTCTGGATGGCCTGGCTGCTTTCCTCCTCCTCGCGCTGACCAGCGATGCCTCCAAACAGATCGAGAGCGTGGAATTCAGTATGCGGATGACGCAGCAGATACGCGAGATACCATAGTCCGCGCGTGTCCTTTAAACGCGACGCGCTTTCTCCGTAGCCGACCGTCCAATATCCGGCGGCTTTGCGGAAGACTCCCTTTTGAGCAGTGCCTGTTTGTGAGGCGCCAGGGGACAAGAAGGGCTCGGCGCTTGGCGTGTTGTCTGCCATAGTTTTTGTCGATCCGTTTTTCGGGGGATTTGGATCAGAACGCGCCCGCAAAAATCCTACCAGCAGGCACGCCCCGAGCAACCCTTGCAAAGTGCACTGCTCGTGCGCTCATTTCCTGGACCGGCCACAGTTTGTGCAGCTGTTTTTTCACGCCTAATCGGCAACTGATGGAGAAAGTCCGCATTGAGGGTTGTCCGACCGCTTTGCGGTGTTTGGGCCTTGCTAGGCAGTTTGGAGCCGGTCTGGCAACCAGCCGGTCACCCGTTATGAAGAGTCACAAGAGCCGTTGCGGTCGAGGGAGGCATAATGTCTCAGCCAAAAATCATTTCGACCATCGGTAGAGCGATCGAAGCGCCTGCGCTGAGAAAATTCAAAGCGCGTGTGCTCGGCGAAGTCGTGCTCCCCGGTGAGGAGCGCTATGAGCGAGCCCGTCGAACCTGGAACGGGATGATTGACCCCCGACATCCCGCAATGATTGTCCGGTGCATCGCCCCTGCTGACGTAGTCCGCTGCGTCGAGTTCGCGCGCGCCAATGATCTCGCTATCGCCGTTCGTGCCGGCGGTCACAGCGCGTGCGGAGACTCCTTCTGCGAGGGCGGATTGGTCATCGACGTTTCAGGCATGAAGAATGTGGCAGTCGACGCCGGGTCAGGCACGGCTCGCGCTGACGCGGGACTTACCGTGGGCGAATTCGATCGGGCGACCGAACCTTTGGGCCTGGCGACGGTGTTGGGCGAGTGCGCTTCGGTTGGGATTGCCGGGTACACCTTGGGCGGCGGACTCGGCCGATTGATGGGTAAACACGGCTCCGGAAGCGACAATCTTCTCTCTGCTGAACTTGTAGATGCCGACTGCGGGGCGTTCCGCGTGAGCACGGAGGAAAACGAGGATCTCTTCTGGGCCATCCGAGGAGCTGGGGCGAATTTTGGCATTGTCACGTCGCTTGAATATCGCCTGCATCGCGTCGGACATTGTCTGGCCGGTTCATTGACCTACCCGATCGCGGACTTCCGCGAGGTCCTTACTTTTCTCGATGACTACATGATGAGTGTTCCGGACGAATTGGACCTCGTCATCGACGTGGGTAACCCCGATCTGATGACGCTCGCACCTCGCATCAATCGGCCGATAGTCAACCTTTCGGTGAGCTACTGCGGAGATCTGCAAAAAGGCGAGGAGGCGATCAGGCCTTTGCGCTCATTCTGCAGAAACATCGCCGACAGCATCCGGCCGATGTCCTACTTTGAAATGCAGACTCTGAGCAATCTTCTGCCTTTGACCGAATTCGTGTCGTCGGGAGGATCGATTCGCATGGAAAGCGGGTTCATCGAGCGGCTCGCACCCGACCTCATAGAGACCATCGCGGCGTTTATTGCGGAACCTCCCCCGTGCGTTTGGCTCAGCATCGAGCACTACCTGCACGGTGCGGTATGCCTTCCCGCGCCAGCGCAGTCCGCATTTGCACTCAGACGGCCGGGTTACAGCTCGCGAATCTTGTCGGCCTGGCGCGATCCGAAGCAGGCGGACGTTTCCGCTGAATGGGTACAGCGCCTCGATTGCGCGCTGAAACCCTTCGCCGCTGGTGCGATGTATTTGAACTATTTGACTAATGCAGCGGGTGATGCGGGGGTCAGGACCGCCTACGGTGCGAATTACGACCGTCTTGCCGAACTGAAGAGCAAGTACGACCCAACCAACTTTTTCAACTCGAATCGCAATATCCAACCCGCAGCATGCTTCAAATGACCCGGAATACCTCCGTGCGGTACCTGTGCAGTCCTTTTCCGGGCCGGCGACGTTTTGTGCACTGCTTTCTTCACGCCTTACCGATCGCCGGCTCATCGTGCGGCACTCAGCCTAGGAGGTTGACCAAAATGAAGACTCTCACTTGGAAAACGATACTTGCGACGCTCAATCCGTCGCCGCTCTTCGAGGCGGTCGCTGCCTTCGCTGAAGAACGCGCGACCAGAGATAGGCAGACCTGTTCGAAACAATCCACTCATCAGGAGGAACGACCGTGTCACAGCGGGCAGCGCTAACCACCGATGAACAAGAGCTGGCCGGCGTCTGGGACGAACACCTCCGCGCCGAGTTCCAAGCGCGCAGCGTAAAAGAGACCCTCGCCACGATGGTGGCAAATCCGTGCCTCCATCTGGCGCCCGTGATGCTCGGCGCCAGCGGAAAAGAAGAAGTGTCCGAGTTCTACGGGCGCTTCATGTCGCAGATCCCGAGCGACACGGAAATAGTCCCGGTGTCGCGAACCGTAGGCCAGGGGAGGGTGGTGGAAGAGATCATCTTCCGGTTCACTCACGACGTTCGGATGGATTGGATGGTCCCCGGCGTTCCACCCACCGGCAAGCGAGTCGAGATACCATTGCTCATTGTCATCCAGTTCGATGGTGACAAGATGGCGCACGAGCACCTGTATTGGGATCAGGCCTCGGTGCTGGTGCAGCTCGGTGTGCTCTCACCTGCCCGCTTGCCGGTCGTTGGGGCGGAGAGAGCGCGCGCAATCATCGATCCCAGCATACCGCTCAATGGCCTGCTGCGTCCTTCCCGCGAAACCGCCGGCGCCTCCCCTTGGCCCGCCGCGCGATCCTCAAGCGGCGATGCTTTTAGAAGAGTAAGCGATCAAAGAGATCGCGTCTGACCGATTTGCGTAAGGAGTTGTAACCATGAGTCACAAGGGATTTTCCCACATCGGCCTCTCCACCCTCGACCTCGACAAGACCCGCGAGTTTTATGAGCAGGTGCTGGGATTTAAACCAGTAATCGCCGACACGATAAAGATCAAAGAAGGCGGACGCCTGCGGCACATCTTCTTCGACATAGGGCGCGACCAGCTGATTGCCTTTTTGGAGCCGCAGCGCGTTCCCGGCGTGCCGGCAGAATACGACGCCGGGATCAACCGCGGACTGGGTGTGCCAGCCGCTTTCTATCATTTTGCTTTCGAGGCCGGCTCAGAGGCAGCTTTGACGGACAAACGCGATGAGCTTCGCGCCAAAGGAGTTGAGGTCACCGACGTTGTCGATCACGGCTTCGCCAGGTCGATCTATTTCAAGGACCCCAACGGTCTGTCTCTCGAGTACTGCTGTTTCGTCCGCAATCTCACCAAAGATGACGCGACGATGCAGGAGCGATTCACAGTGCCACGCGCGGCGCTGGAAATGAGTACCGCAAACGAGATGATCAAGGAGCGTCGGTTCGCGACAGGGCCAAAACCCCGAGTTGTGCATCGGCTAGATAGTCAGAAAGTTCGACGCAACTTGCCGAAAGAGAGATCCGCGGTCAGGCGGGTGACAGGTAACGTCTTTTGCCTAATCAGACGATCGACAACGAGATGAGGACCGTGAATGTCGCTTCGACGACACGCAAACGCCACCGCGGCGTTGAATTCGTCGTCTGGAACCGTGGGAATGCGTGGTTTTGGTTTCTAACCCGTCGGCGTGAGAAGAGCGGAATCATCGGTGCGACCACAAATCAGGCTAGAGCGGTGCGTGACGCCTGCTGGTCGATTGAAGAGATACTGCAATCTCCAGAAGGAGACTCCAGTAACGAAACTGGGTTTATCAGTGAAGACGATGAGTCATAAGGTTTCCACTTTTTTCCACCAAGAGCGTGGCTTCAGATACGCGATCGCAAACGAAAAGTTCGGCGATGCGATTATCCACCTCTTGAGCGAGTGCTTCTCCCGCGAGCCTATGGGTGCTGCATTTGGACTCTCGGCCCACGACTTAGCGCCTCTGATCGCTCGCTTCATTCCGGAATGCACGAACAATGGCCTTTCGGTTATCGCAACGCCTGCGGATCACTCAGAGATGCGGGGACCGGTCCACGGTTTGTGCAGCCAGGTTTTCACGCCTCATATCTAGACCGACGACAAAACGGAGACATCCAATGTTGAAAATGAAAATCGCAGATAGAATGAATTCGCTGGCCGTGAGGACGGCGACTGACACGGATGCAAGCGCGATCCGAACCCTCGCGGCGGTGCGCGAACTCGATCCGAAGATCCGGGCCGCGGCCAACGAGATCGAGCTGGGACGACGCCTCCCGCTGCACATCGTGCACGACATGCAGCGCGCGGGCGTGTTTCGAATGTCGATGCCACGAGCGTGGGGCGGATCTGAGCTGGATTTACCATCACAGCTGGAAGTGATTGAAGCATTGTCGAAAGCAGATGGGTCGGTAGGTTGGTGTGCGATGATCGGTACCGACGCCGGATACACTACCGCATTCATCGATCAGGCCGTAGCGCGCGAAATGTATCCTGACGTTGATATGGTCACAGCAATCACATTCGCGCCTCCCGGGAAGGCCGTGAAAACCAGGGACGGCTTCGTGGTCAACGGTCGTTGGCCGTTCGCAAGCGGCTGTCAGCACGCAACCTGGTTCGTCGGCCACTTCGCGGTTTTTGATGGCGATTCGCAATGCCTCGATCGCGACGGCTTGCCCGAAACCCGGTTCGGTTTCTTGCCAGCTGAAGAATGCGAAATCATCGATACCTGGAGGACCAACGGGCTGCGGGGAAGCGGAAGTCACGATTGGGCGGTCAAAAATCGCTTCATCCCCGAAGCACGGACCTACAACCTGGCGTCCCCCACCAGGTATCGGAAAGGTCCGTTGTATCAGCTCCCCAACTTGCTGTTCTACAAATTCTCCGCGGTCTGCCTGGGAATTGCTCGCGGTGCGATCGAGGATTTTGTCGCCTTAGCTCACAACAAGGCGATGACGTTTAAGTCACCGTCGGCCGGCAAAGCGACGCTGCGCGACGAGACTTGGGCGCAGTACACAGTCGCGCACGCCGAAGCGATGGTCAGTTCCGCGCGTGCATTTGTCTTCGAGACGGTTGGCGACATGTGGAGTACGCTGGTTACCGGCAAACTCCCTTCCCACCAGCAGCGCGCTCGCGGCCGACTCGCGATGGCACACGCCAGCACCGCATGCACGCAGGCGGTGGAACTTCTCTACAAGGCCAACGGAGGATCATCGGTTTATACCGGAAGCGCATTCGACCGGCGCCTGCGGGACATCCAGACCGTCAACCAACATACGGTCGTGTCGCTCAAGACTTGGGAAGTTATGGGCCGTGTGCTGTTAGGCCTGGAACCCAACTATGGCCTACTGTTTTGACCAAGCCCTTTGGAATCATCGGCCTTTAGTCGCGGTCTCCTTTGTCTACATGACGCCCGGCATTTCACGGGTCCGAGCGACTGCCGTATTGAATCGCCGGCGTCCTGAAAGGGAGGTAGCAGCTCTGGCCCGACCTGCACCCCGCGTGCGGCGATTCGGTGGTTGCTCCTGACTCCACTGACCGCCTGAATGTCTATGGAACTCGGAGCATAGGTCGCAGGTTGAGCGGTGCTAATTACTTCGGAAGTTGAGTCTCAAACGTCCGACGCATCAAATCCAGCCTCCCATGCGGCCGTGTCGGAATATTCAAGATGCCTACATATCAATCCAGCTCGCACCGTCCAGACATGAGCCCAGGAGGTATTGACTACTTTACCGGTCGCTCGGACGCGGCACCTTTCGTGGCCGAGAACGATTACGTTATTTCCGGCCGCGATGAATTCATCCGGTGAGAAAACTTGAAACTCGAGTGCGTCGGCGATCGTGCCGAGGAATCGACCGGCCCCATCTTTTCCGCGCCATCTCCCTGCCCAGGGAATCTTTTCGGAGCCGAAAAAAGTCAAATCGAAATCATCAGTGACCAAGCGCAGGCGGGTCGAGATGTCGCCTTCGACGATCGCTTGGTAGATGCGTTGGACGATATGAAGATTGTCCTGCTCGCTCATTTGTCATCCTCGGCAAGTCGGTCGGTTCGCCGCGAACACCCGCCTTTGTGCTTACGAGCAAAGTTGCTGTAAGCACAAGGCTGGAAAGATTCAAGGGGGTCATCATGGAGGACCAGGATCGGTCTGCGCCTTCCGTCGAGGCGCGCATGTACCAGCTCATTTTCGGCTATATGGCAGTCCCCGCGATTGGAGTCGCCGCGAAGCTACGAATACCGGATTTAATCGCCGATTCCGCGATGACCGCTGAGGAATTAGCCGGCCTGACCAGCGCCGATGCACCCTCGCTGAGTCGTTTGCTCCGGTTTCTCGCGAGCCTCGGTATCTTCATCGAAGACGGCGCTGGGAGATTCCAGCACACTCCGATGAGTGAATCGCTCCGAAGCGACGCCCCGCAATCGTTCAGCGGCCTGGCAATCATGGTGAGCTCTGAATACATGTGGCGCCCATGGGGCGATCTTCACCACGCGGTCCTCACCGGCAAGCCCGGATTCGATCGCGTGCACGGCGCATCAGTTCTTGAGTATCTCGCCGCTCATCCCGACGAGCTCGCGATTCGCAATGCCGCGATGACCTCGATTTCATCGGTCGAGCTTCCTCAAATTCTCGCGGCCTACGACTTTTCGCAGTTCAAGTGCATCGCGGACTTGGGCGGAGGCCATGGCGCCCTTCTCTATGGAATACTGTCCAAACATCCCAAGGTGCGCGGTATCCTGGCCGACCTCCCGCACGTGGTCGCAGGCGCTACACTCTTGCGCTCCAGCCAATGGCCGAGCGCTGCGAGATAATCGGTGTGGATCTTTTCAAAAGAGTGCCATCGGGCGCCCATGGCTACCTGATGAAATACATTATTCATGGCTTCAACGACGCCGACGCACTCAAGATCATAAGAAATTGTCGTCAGATGATGAATCTCAACGCAAAACTACTGCTGATCGAGCGGGTTCTAAATCCGCCGAACGAACCCGATCCAGGAAAGTTTATGGACCTGCAGATGCTCGTCGTTGCGCCCGGCGGTCGCGAGCGGACCGCAGCGGACTACCAAACACTCCTGCATGAAGGGGGCTTCTCCCTGGAGCGAGTAATTCCCACAACTGGTCCTTTGTCGATTATCGAGAGCCAGCCGTCTAGCTGATCAAATCGAGGGGGAAGGAACCACGTCGGAACAGACCCCGCGCGTTCGACGCCAAACCCTCGAAGGTTCGGCTCGAGGGTGTTAGTTAAGAGAACCTGCCGGAGAACGAAGTGCTCGCCTCTTGAGATAAAATAGAGAAGCAA
This sequence comes from Candidatus Binataceae bacterium, assembly GCA_036495685.1. NCBI lineage: Bacteria > Candidatus Binatota > Binatia (SeqCode) > Binatales (SeqCode) > Binataceae (SeqCode) > Binataceae bacterium (SeqCode). Next base: position 13,252 of record DASXMJ010000063.1, read on the forward strand.
AGGGTGACAGCGCATAGCACGCAATAGCAGACTTGTAATTGCGGTGCTTAACGTTAAACTTAACCACCCCGTTGGGGGCGGGTTCACGACATTCCACGACCACGAGATGGACACATGCCGCCAGCTCGGGGTGGAGACCCGTAGAGACCCGGCTGGAACGGCGTTGCGAAGGTCATTCCGGTCAAGAGTTCGGCGACGTTAACCCAAAGGATTCGCGCAACGCCAACCCGGCCGCCCACTAGGTAGGGGCCGACATGTTAAGAACTCCCGATCTGAGCGCCCTACCTCCTCAAAACCCCGAACATTCGGGTGCAACTGGGAAAATTAACAACAGCGAGAATGCGGCGGAGGCGTTGAAGGGCAACGGATTTAGAAAGCGATTTTCCGGAGGCGAAGCTACAAAATGATATCGGCAACCGCCAGCGAGAAGAGAGAAGTCCTCCAAGCCATTACCTTCGGCAAGCCCACGGCTGAAGAGGAAGGAAAGGATCTCAGTGCCTACTTCGTGGAGACCGATCAATGGCACAAGATCTTCGCCGGCGACATTGACGTCGTATACGGTCCCAAAGGAGCGGGGAAGAGCGCGCTCTACGCGCTTCTGCTTAGTAGGACATCCGAGCTGTTCGACCGCGGAATAATAGTGGTCCCTGCCGAGAATCCGCGCGGCGCCGTCGCGTTCAGAGACCTGGTCAGCAATCCCCCGGCAGACGAGTCGGAGTTTCGAAATCTGTGGAAACTCTTCTTCCTCGTACTGCTCGCCCACACTCTCAGGGACTATGGGATCTCGTCGGCGCATCTACAGAAAGTGATCGATTGTCTTGAGGAAGCTCGGCTCCTCCCAAGAAACGTTTCGCTTCACGCACTCCTTCGCAGCGCATCTAGTTACGTACGGCGCATTATGCGGGGCGACGCGGTGGCTTTCGAAACAACACTCGGTGTGGATCCGATGAACTCCGCGCCTTCGCTGACTGGCAGGATCCGCTTCGTCGAACCCACCGGGATTGAGGAGAGCCTCGGGTGCGTTTCAGTCGAACAGCTACTCGAATGGACCAACCTAGCGCTAGAAGAGGCTGGATTCAGGGTCTGGCTGGTTCTCGATCGGCTCGATGTCGCTTTTGCAGAATCTGCAGATCTCGAGCGCAACGCGCTTCGCGCTCTTTTCCGAGTCTACCTCGACCTGAGAAGGTTCAACGCGATTGCGCTTAAAATTTTCCTTCGTACTGACATCTGGATGAACATCTTGCGGGGAGGCTTTCGCGAAGCAAGCCACATCAGCAGTCAAATGACCATCTCCTGGGACGAAGCGTCGCTACTGAATCTCGTGATTCGCCGCGCGATTCACAACAAGGCGTTGCGGGAGTTCTATGCTGTCGAGGTTCAGGACGTGCTTGCAGATCGCGGGAGGCAGGTGGAACTCTTTTATCGCATCTTTCCGCGTCGGGTTCCCTCCAAAGAGCAGGCTCGGTCGTTCGAGTGGATACTGCAAAATACCTGCGACGGCTCCCGGCGCAATTCGCCTCGGGAGTTAATACACCTTCTTTCGGTTGCGCAACGACTTCAACTCCGAAGGATGGAGATCGGGCAGGCACCACCCGACGGAGAGTCATTATTTGAATCTCCCTCCCTGCTGCCCGCGTTGCCAGAGGTTTCGCGAGTCCGCTTCGAACAGACCCTTTGCGCGGAATACCCGCAACTTCGAGAGCGTATGCAGCAACTCGAAAATGAAAAAAGCCTTCAGACGGCAGGTACTCTTGCCACCATCTGGGGGTTGAATCTGCACACAGCGCTCGAGACCGCATACCAGTTGGTCGATATTGGGTTTTTCCAGTTCAAAGGTACAAGGCACTCGCCTGAGTTCAAGGTGCCTCTGCTTTATCAACGCGCACTCAAGATGAGGAGTTTGGGTTAATACCGCGAGGGCACGATCGCTGGTGACACCGGTGAAGTCGGTTCCCCACTGCACCTACTTTCCGGCGGGCTAGAACGCGACAGGGGCCGACGCAAGGACGCGCCGCGTCCCTCCTCGATACAACTTTGGTTGGCTGAGCTCGCCGCCACGATTGAGGGAAGCCTGGTCTGAATGCGCGGAGACAGTCGTTCCGCGCATTTAAAGCGGTTGAACTACATCCCACCGCCACGGTTTGGCTCGGTTTAAACGCTGTGTTAGTCCCATCATGAGTCGCAGCAACCAGGAGCAAAGCAGGATGACAAAGATATTCGGTGCGGAGTCGACCACGGACGAAGTGCTGGAGGGAGCTAATCTCTCCGGCAAACGAATTCTGGTGACCGGCGTCTCGGCGGGTCTGGGCGTGGAAACCGTTCGCTCGCTCACCGCGCACGGCGCCAGCGTCGTCGGCACCGCGCGCGATCTGGCGAAGGCGAGGCGCGCCCTAGCGCCGGTAGTTCCGCAAGGGGCGCAGGGGGCGACGATCGATCTGGTCGAAATGGATCTGGCTTCGCTCAAGAGCGTGCGCAAAGCGGCCAGCGAGGTGCTGGCGCAGGGAAAACGGTTCGACCTGATCGTCGCCAATGCGGGCGTGATGGCGTGTCCGTGGGGCAAGACCGCCGACGGTTTCGAGACGCAATTTGGTACCAATCATCTCGGCCACTTCGTATTCGTGAACCAGCTCGTGGCGCTGCTCAACCCGGGGGGCCGCATCGTCTCGCTATCGTCCGCAGGTCACCGCATCTGCGATGTCGATCTGGAAGATCCCAATTTCGAGCGCACCGAGTACCAGCCCTTCACCGGCTACGGACGTTCGAAGACCGCGAACATCCTGTACGCAGTAGCGCTCGACAATCGCCTTAAGGCTCGCGGCATCCGCGCGACTGCGCTGCATCCGGGTGGCATCCAGACCGAGCTCGGACGGCATCTGACCCCGGAGCTTATCGAACAAATGCAGGCGCGTTGGAGAGCGGGCAACCCGGGCGGCCAAGCCCCGGCGGTGCGGTTCAAAACCGTACCCCAGGGTGCGGCGACCACGGTATGGAGCGGCTGTGTCGCGCCAGCGGAAGCGGTCGGGGGTCGGTACTGCGAGGACTGCCACGTGGCCGAAGTCAATGACAAGGAAGCACCCCGCATCGGAGTTAAGTCCTACGCGATCGATCCTGCCCGCGCGGAAGCACTCTGGACCAAGAGCGAGGAGATGGTGGGAGAGAAATTCGCGGTGAGCTGAGTGGCGTGCCGAAAGGCGACCGCAAACTCCGGGCCTCCGGCCCACCACTCCGGCTCCCCAATTCGATCACGTATTCTGGAGGAACTCGATCGTGTTGCCGTCCGGGTCAGTTACCATCGCGATCGTAACGCCCGGACGGAACTCGGTGACGGGCACTGTCGGCCGGATGCCCTTGGCCTCGAGTTGCGCCACCAGTCCTCGGATGTCGGGCACCGAGATCGTGAAGTAACGGTAGCCGAGTCCGCCCATCGGACCGCCGGGCGCAGGCTTGGCCGTAGGAGTCCGCTCAAGCTTCAACAGCTTGATAACAGTGGTTCCGCACTTGAGGCGATACATCCGGCCCCCCGGCAGAGGCAGCTCGCCCTCCCACTCCAGGCCGAGCGCGTCGCGGTAGAAGCCAACCGCCGCCTTTTCGTCCGTTACGATAATTCCCAAATCGATGGAGTCTTTGCTTACCTGCACGACGCTCTCCTCCCCCACGAGGTGGGTGCGCCACGAACGTAGCGAATCAGGCTCCGGTTAGCCAGCATCGGTGTCTTATGATGCCTATGGCAAGAGTTCGGCGCGCTGCGCTACGTTTGACTTTACAGAGGAACCCATCATGGAGATGAACGTAAAGCCAATCCCGACGCTCGATCCCCGCATCAACGAGATCCGCGCGCTTACCGCGCAGATCGTCAACCGCGAGATCCTGCCCAACGAACGCAAGCTCTGGGCCAGCTACCGCGATGGCTCCACCGATCAGGAGCGCCGCGAGGCGCGGGGGCTGCGCGAGTCAATCAAGGAGAAAGTAAAACACGCGGGTCTCTGGGCGCCCCATCTGCCACCCGAGTATGGTGGCTCGGGTCTCAATTTCCTGGAGCACGCGTATATGAACGAGGTGCTGGCCTACAGCATGGGGGCGGCGGCACTGTTCGGCGTGGTCGCGCCCAACTCGGGAAACCAGCAGATTCTGCTCAAGTACGGGACCGAGGAGCAGAAGCGCAAATGGCTGGTCCCCCTCACCGAAGGCAAGATGGAGTCGGGGTTCTCGATGACCGAGCCCGACTCCGCGGGCTCGGACCCACGCTCAATCAAGACTACGGCGCGTAAAGATGGAGACCAGTGGGTAATCAACGGGCACAAGTGGTTCACCTCAAACGGATTTCGCGCCGACTTTCTGATCGTCATGTGCCGCACGGAGGGGAGTGGTGCCGACAACGGCCGCATGACCCAGATCATAGTGCCCAAGGACACGCCAGGCCTGCGAATCGTACGGGGCGTGGAGGTGTGGGGCCGCCAGAGCGACCATTGCGAGATCATCTACGACGACGTGCGGGTACCGCTAAGCAATCAACTCGGCCGCACGGGCTCGGGCCATCAGGCCGCGCAGGATCGGCTTGGAGCGGGCCGCATCTACCACTGCATGAACTCGATTGGACAGATGTGGCGCGCCTTCAACTTGATGGTGGAGCGGGCCACGACGCGTGAAGTCCACGGCGGTAAGCTCGAGACCAAGCAATTCATCCAGGGGTTCATCGCCGACTCCTATATCGACATCCAGTCGGCGCGCCTTATGACCATTCACTGTGCCGAGAAGATGGAAGGTGGCGGCGATCCGCGCACCGACATCTCGGCGATCAAGGTCTTCGTTCCTGCGGCTTATGAGCGGGTGGTGGACCGTGCCATCCAGGTGTGGGGCGCCGCCGGCGTCTCGGGCGATCTCCCGCTCGCGGGCATGTTCCAGGGAGCAAGGACACTGCGGATCGCAGACGGCCCCGACGAGGTCCACAAGATCCTGATCGCCAAGAACGTGCTTGCCCGCTATCACAACGGCGAAAGCTGGGACTTCGGAAACTGACCGCGGCCCCGGGATGACCTTCAAAAATGAATGAGTGATTCGCTCCCCGGCTTCGCGGACACCGTAGTGATCGGCGGAGGCACGGCGGGCGCCGCCATCGCCGGCGAGTTGGCCGCGAGGTCTGACCAATCGTTGCTGCTGCTCGAAGCCGGTCCCGACTACGGCTCCTTTGATGCAGGGCGATGGCCTGCCGATCTGACCGATGCGCGCGCCATCCCTACTTCACACAACTGGGGGTATACCAGCGGCAGCCAATACGGTCAGCGCGTGATCAAATTCGATCGCGCGCGGGTCATAGGCGGATGCTCATCGCACAATGGATGCGCCGCGATTTGGGGAAGCCGCCTCGACTATGATCACTGGGCAGAATTGGGCAACCCCGGTTGGTCGACGGAGGACCTGCTTGCGCTTTTCCGCACGGGCAGCGAGCGGTTGCGCGTCAGGATTCCGCCGCGCGACGAGATCACGCCTTATCAGCTCGCCTGGCTCGAGGCTGCCCCGCGAGCCGGAATCCCACTAGTCGCCGATCTAAACAATCTCGACGAGAACCGCGGTATGGCACCATCGCCGGCGAATGTCGCCAATGGCATTCGCTGGAACGCGGCCTTTGCCTATCTCGATCCGGTCCGTGACCGCAACCATTTGACTATCGCCAGCGGCGTACTGACTGACCGCCTCCTGATTCGGGGCGACCGGGTAGAAGCGGTCCGCGTGATCCGGAATGGTCAGGAAGCGACCATCAAAACTAGCCGCGTGGTCCTGGCCGCGGGCACCTATGGCTCACCCGCCATTCTGATTCGTTCGGGAGTGGGGCCCGAAGCGGAGGTGCGCGCCCTCGGAGTCGCCCCAGTCCTCGATCTGCCGGGCGTGGGGCGAAACCTGCACGACCATCCTATGGTCGGACTTGTCTATAGCGGCACTCCGGAGCTCGAAGCTGCGATGGTGGAATTCGCCACCCGCCACTGGATGCCCGAGGAACAGACCATAGCGAAAGCGCGATCCTCACGACGCAGCCGCGGGTTTGATTTGCACATCTATCCGGTTGGCGGGGGAGCGGCGCACCAGCGGACGGCGTGGACCTGGGCGCTGGCGGTGGCATGCCTGACGCCGCGCTCACGAGGCGTGCTGAAGCTCACGAGCGGCAACCCGGCCGCGGCGCCGCTGCTCGACCATGGCTACCTGAGCGACCCGGATGGAGAAGACCAACGAGTGCTGGTCGACGGAATTCACTTCGCCCGCGAGCTGGGCGCGGCCCCGCGCCTGGCGGCGTTGCTCGGGAAGGAGAAGCGGCCCGGACCGCGCGTGCTCTCGGCAGAGCAGGTCGCCGAGTTCACGCGCGCTACCGTCGCCCACTATTTCCATCCTGTCGGTACCTGCGCGATGGGCCCGGCGGACGACCGCGGCGCGGTCGTCGATGCGCGGGGTCGCGTTCACGGCCTCGACAATTGCTACGTTGGCGACGCCTCGATCATGCCCGTGGTGCCACGCGCAAACACTAACATTCCGGCGTTGGTCGTAGGGCTTCGCATCGCAAGTTGGCTGCTCGCAGCCTAGGTCCGAGGGCGCCGGCACACCAGTACGTGGTCTATACGGAGTAAGGTCACGGCTTCGCAAGGCCCGAGAATAAAATCGACTTCCAGACGCGCGCCGAGTGCTTTCTCGCTGACAACATGGGTGGGCGATTCGAGCCAATGAATAGCGAGCGCGCGCCTGGCTCAACTGCGGTTGTCAAACAAATCGGCGGCGCTGCGGCAAAATAAACCGGGCAGACGAGTCGCATGCTAGGCCGAGTGGCGGCTCAGAGTGTCCACACGCGATTGGGAAATGTGACCAGCTCTGGCTAC